>CAZLRN010000130.1:0-10579 GCA_964561715.1 uncultured Spirochaetales bacterium | reverse complement strand
CCACTGGCAGGCGGAAAGGATGCCGATGCCCCCTGGGGGACACGGGCACGAAACCGGGTGCGAAGTCGTCGAGGTCGGCAGCAAGGTCGAGGGGATAAAAAAAGGGGACAGGGTCGCAGGCATGGATCGCGGCTTTGCGCAGTACACGGCAAAGGCGATGGACGCTCTCAGTCAGCCCTGGATCGCCGAGAAGGTTACATGCCCCATTGTCTGCAATGAGCTGAGCTTCGAGGAGCTCAGCTTCACCGATCCGCTGGGATGTGCGATCAACTGCGTGGTACAGTCGCGGGTCGAAGAGGGTGGTACCGCGGTTGTGCTCGGCCAGGGGCCGGTTGGCCTTCTCGTCACTCAGCTGTATGTCAATGAAAAGGTCAATGTCATTGCCACCGAGGTTTCTGAAAAGAGGCTGGAGTTTGCAAAGAAGTACGGGGCCCAGGTTTACGATGCGCGGGAGAGGGACTATGTCGCAAAAATTCTCAGGGAAGTGGGCGAGGTCGACGGGGTCATCGAGACGGCGGCTAGCCAGCGAACCCTGCGAGACTCTATCGATCTGGTAAAGCCCGGCGGCACGATCTCGGTATTCGGCGCTCAAAACGAGCTGGTGCTTCCGTACAGAGAGCTGAGGATCAAGGGCGTGGAGATGAGGTTTCCCCAGGCAACCTTTGATTCGCAGAGGCAGGCTCTCTATTGGGAAGAGGCGCTTAAGGTTATGAGAGAAGGCGAGGTGGATGTGAAGGGGCTCATCACCCACAGAATGAGCCTGTGGGACCTTCCGGAAATATTCGCAAATTACGACAGGGAAAACTGGGTCAAGGTCATTCTGGAGCCGTAAACAGAGGGAGCTCTGATCAGAGCTCGATATCTGCAGCGGCTGCGTTAGTCCGCACCTGATCGGGATTCTTGCATCCAGGAATGACACACGTTACAGCGGGGTGCTTGAGGCACCAGGCCAGCGCCCATTCCGCTAGAGGCATGCCTTCAGGGACTTCCTCTTTCTGGATTCTTTCGACTTCTCTGAGATTCTTGTCCACCCATTCTCGGTCTCGTGTGGAACGCGAATCAGTGGAGGGAAACTGAGCGCCGGGTGAGTATTTGCCGCTCAAAAACCCGCTCGCCAGCGGAACACGGGCCAGCACGCCGAGGTTCTGATTTTGGCATGCAGGAAGCATTTTTGATTCGGCATCTCGCGAGAGGCGGTTGTAATAGATCTGAACAGCCTCAGCGCCTACCCTGGAGGCGTTTTCGGCTTGATACTCCGCAACGCCGAGGTCTGAGTTGGTTGCCGATATGCCGATGTGTCGAATCTTTCCGGCTTTGACCTGTTCTGCGAGCATTTTCCAGAGCTCATCGTTGTCGAAAGCCTCGTTCGATCCGGAGTGAAACTGATAGAGGTCGATATAGTCGGTTTTGAGGGCTTTCAGCGAATCCTCGAGCTGTTTCCGCACATCATCCGCTGACCAAAGCTGATGCCGCTTCATGAATCCGGCGAACCCATGCCCGAACTTCGTGGCCACGATCCACCTCGCCCGGTCCTTCTGAATCGCGCCCCCGACCAGTCCTTCCGAGGTGTGATCGCCATAGCATTCGGCCGTGTCGATGAGATTGATACCCGCTTCCCTTGCAGCCTCCATGATCTCGTCGGCCTCGGCCTGGCTGTAGTCTTTTCCCCATTCACCTCCCAACTGCCAGGTCCCGATGCCGATGACCGACACCTCGAGGCCGCTCTTTCCCAGTTTTCTGTACTTCATTCTCGATCCTTGATGGTGTGATTGTACCAATATAGAATCGATGAGCCGGATAGGCAAATGCAGAAGCCAAAATATGTAAGAAGAGGTTGAGCAAATGGTAACCGTGCATATGGTGGGAAACGCCCATATCGATCCCGTTTGGCTCTGGCGGTGGCCCGCCGGGGTTGTGGAGGTCCTGTCCACATGCCGGAGCGCTGCGGATATCCTCGAAGAGCAGAGAGATGTCGTGTTCACTATGGGTGATGCCTGGCTCTATGAGCAGATAGAGAGACTCGATCCCGGCCTCTTCGAACGCATCAGAAGGCTAGTTCACTCTGGTCAGTGGCGAATCGTGGGAGGCTGGTATATCCAGCCTGACTGCAATCTCCCCACAGCCGAGTCTTTCCGCAGGCAGATGAGATTGGGCAAAGCCTACTTCAAAAGCCGATTCGATCAGGAAATCGATGTCGGCTATAACATAGACAGCTTTGGTCACAACGCCATGCTTCCGAGCCTCATGGGGGAGTTCGGATACGACAGCTATGTCATGATGAGGCCGAACAGCCAAGAAAAGCGGCTGCCGTCCAATCTCTTCCGCTGGCAGTCGCCGGACGGGAGGGAGGTGATGGTCTGGCGCATCACCCCTTCCTACGCCACCAAAACCGCCGGAGATCTACCCGGGCAGGTTGGCGCAGCCCTTGGGGCAGTCTATCCGGAGATACCTCACGTGATGTGCTTCTATGGAGTCGGAAATCATGGAGGAGGTCCGACGAGGGAGCAGATTCAGTGGATTCGGGACAACAGGAAATCCTTTTCCGGAGCGGAGCTTGTCTACTCCCATCCGCGAGCATTCTTCGATGCCGTAAAGCCCGAGCGGCAGAGAATGCCCCTGGTCGTGGATGATCTTCAGTATCACGCTATCGGCTGCTACTCCGTTGTTCGGAAGGTGAAAACAGGTGTTAGGCGGGCTGAGCACGAGCTGATATGCGCCGAGAACTGCGCAAAGATGTACAGCCCGCCGGACTGCGAAGATGGCAAAGAGATTATTGAGGCTGCGTGGAGAAAGGTCCTCTTCAATCAGTTCCATGACACGTATGGAGGGACCTGCATCCGGGAGGCCTGCGCCGATGCCTTGGATCAGCTCGGTTTTGCATCCGCCGCGGCAAGCTCTGTCATAGAATCCACACTCATTCGCAGCCTCCACAATCTACCTGCCTCAGACCATCAGCGATTCGCCGTATTCAATCTCTCGGACGAGATTTTCTCCGGCTGCATCGAGCATGAGCCCTGGCAAAGGGGCGAGCCCTTCGCGGGCAGTCTGCTCGACGATCAGGGAAGGCAGATCCCGTATCAGGTCATACGCCAGCCCGCTCTTTTTAGGCAAAAGAAGATGCTGGTCTTTCGTGACGAGCTAAGGCCCATGAGCAGAAAGGTTTACACCTTGAGGTCTGAACAGCCGCCTGACGACTTCGCCTCGGACCTCACTGCAGTCGATCAGCAAATGATCGAGAACGGCAGGTGGATCGTCGAGGCAGTGCGTTCGACTGAAATGCCGGGGTGTCTGCTCCAGATCCGGGATTCGGAGGGGGGCCTCCTGTCGCCGGAAGGTCTGAACGTGCTCGTGCTCGAAGACAGGAGCGACACCTGGTCTCATGGGCTGAGACGCTTTGCCGAAGAGCCGGCGGGACAATTCGTGCTCAAGGCGGCCTCGCTCGAGGAGAGAGGACCAATTCGGGCATCGTTGAGAATCGAGGCCGAATACGGCTCGAGCCGGCTCGTGCTTTGGACTCGATTGTACGCCCATTCGCCTGAGATAGAGATGGAGTTATACATAAGCTGGAATGAGAGGTTCAGGCTGGCAAAGCTCGTCTTTCCCTTTGCCGCTTCTTTTAGCCATCGGATCGACGGCATTCCAGGAGGAGAGATTCGGCGTGCTCAAGATGGCTCGGAATGCCCTATTGTCGACTGGACCATGACGGAGAGCGGAACCGGTATCGCTAGCCCGCACTGTTACAGCCTCGATGGCTTCGAAAACAGAGTCAGGTTTACTCTGCTTCGTTCACCGATTTACGCCTGGCATGATCCCGCACGTCCGGATCCGCAAGACTGGTACGCTCATACGGACCAGGGGGAGCATTGGTTTGCGTTTGTCATTCAACACCCGGCGACGAACAAGGTCCTCCGCGCCGCGGCGCTATCCATTCACCGCAAACCGGTCTGTCTGGACTGGACACGAGGAATGGAGACTGCCAGCAGGGATTTCGAAGAATCGAATAGCAGCGGACGCCAGACCCTTAAGCACAACAGACCTTGACAGAACTCGGATAGAAAAGAAGAATTCTGCCATTAGAAGCGGAAAGGAGATCACAGAATTATGGCGAAGTTTCTGGGACGACTCGGAACGGATCAAATCAAGGATAAAACCGCGGCTCAGCAGCAGTTGCTGAATTGGCCGGCAGAGCATGAGTTTTTAACCTGTTTCGATGTGGACGGGCATCTTCTCGATAACATGACAGCAAAACAGGTCATCGTTTTTCACCCTCATTTTATGGATATCTTTGGCCTCAGAGGAATCGAAACCTTCTACAGGCTCCACGCAGAGCATCACAACCTCTGGAGCAAGGACAGAGGCTGCGATCGGCACGAAGCCAAATCCCTGACCCTTGGCTCTCTTCTGACGGATCCGGTGCTCAAATCCAGCCTGTCTTCCGAGCTCGCAGACAGGATGCGGAGCATCAAGGCTTCCATAGATTCCTATATAGACCACATCCGCAAGACCGGTGGGGCTTACGGTTTCGACTCCCTTCACGAATTCCAGAAGGCTCATCCGGAGGACGACAACCTGACGCTGCTCGTGATATGGAGCCGCGCGGTGGACCTGACCTTTCCCTTTGTGACGATTCCCATGACCCCCTTCCCAAAGGTGAGGGAGACGCTGGAGTTCGTGGCAGCCAAGGCTGATGTGCTCATCGTCTCCAAGACCCCCTACGAAGACATCTGCAACTGGCTCGAGGCGCATGACCTGGTACAGTACGTCACCGCGGTGGCTGGAAAGGAGCAGGGAGGCAAAGACGAGCACATCTGCCTGGCCATGGGCGGCTCGTTCGACGCCAAAGCGAAGAAGGTGCTCAAACAGGGCAGCAAGTACCCGCCGCAGAAGGTGATCATGGGCGGAGACGGCGGCGGAGATCTCAAAGCGGCCAAGTTAAACGGCGCATTCTTTTTCCCGACTCCGCCGGGGCAGGAGGAAGAGGCCTGGCAGAATGCTATCGACAGGGCGTTCTCGCTCTTCTTCAGCGGGTCATATGGGAGCAAGGAGCCGGAGCTCATCAAGGTCTTCGAGAACGCGATGCTTCCCAAAGGGGCCTGGGAGGAATCGGGGTATGATCACCCTCAGGCATACGGAAAGCTCCAACCCAAGAGGCAGCAGCTCTACAATCAACTCGAGCCGGGGGGCAGGTTGGCTAGCCTGTAACTTCCACTAACTGGCAAACTGGCAAAAGGGTGAGTTGACTTTTTTAGAGCATTGCCGCAAAATTACACTTTGAGCCGTAAGGAAGATGATTCGTTTAATGGTTGATCGCTCGTGCGAAACAGTTCGGCATTTGAAGAGATCTTTCATGCAGGCGCAGAGCAAGTCACCCGGAAAACTTCCCGATGCAACACTAGCGTCTCCTCTTATATCTGCCGATTGGCAGTTTGATCGATCCTCGGGCTGGCGATCCTCGGCTCTCCATCCGGGGGCCTCATGATGGGGACATCTGATGCGGACATCCTGGAGGTTTTAAATCATGAATGATCCAATAGAGGATCCTGTTATCTTCAATAGGATTTTTCGTGGATTAAAACCAAAAATCTTGCGAAGGAGGAAAGAATGAGAAAAATTCTGATTCTTTTTCTGACGGGGCTGTTGCTCCTGCCCCTTACCGGGCTATTCGCCGGCGGTCAGCAACCGGGTACGACCACGGTCAAAGAGCTCGTCTGCTGGAAGTGGGGCGATCCGGGTGAGTTCGGTCAGGGAATCGAGGAAGCGGCCTGGCCCGTCATCGAGAAGGAGCTGGGCATCAAGATCAAGACCGAATACTTTCCCGGGATCAGCGAGCCCGACTATGTCATCAAAGTCTCCAACGCCATCAAGTTCGGCCAGGGTCCGGATATGATGGACGGGAACGGTCTCATCCTGGGAGACCTGGCCTATCAGGGATTCTGTGATCCCATACCGGCTGAGCTGGACAAGAAGCTTCAGGACACGCTCATCGATTCGTACAAGAAGGTGAACTACCTCTGGCTCAAGGACGGGAGCAAGGTTCCTGTTTGGGGTGCGATGACCTCGAGCGCTGGGGGACAGACGGTTTTTTGGAACACCAAGATGTACAAGGACGCCGGTCTCACTCGCTCTCCATTGACCTGGGACGAGACGTTCGAGTTCGGACAGAAGCTCACAAAGAAGGACGCCCAGGGCAACATCATCGTAAGTGGATTTTTCTTCAGGACAGGCGGGCACGTCGGAGGCATAGGCGACAAGTGGTATCCCTACTTCCTCTCAGCGGGGGGAGGCTCCATGTTCGAGCGTGACGCTTCGGGCCGCATTACAGCCAAGCTGAACACCGATGCGGGACGGGCTGCGGTTCAGTTCTACCTGGATGCGCTC
Organism: uncultured Spirochaetales bacterium; assembly: GCA_964561715.1. Classification (GTDB taxonomy): domain Bacteria; phylum Spirochaetota; class Spirochaetia; order SZUA-6; family CAZLRN01; genus CAZLRN01. The sequence continues at coordinate 4,201 of CAZLRN010000130.1, read as the reverse complement.
TACAAGTACAATATCGACGCCATGGGTATTCCCGGCGACGTGGGAGGCTGGGAAAAAGGCCAGACCGCTACGGTGGGCTCTCGAAGGTCATGGGTGCCCAACGACGTGAAAACCAAAGCCCCGGAAATGTATCAATATCTGGCCGCGGGGCCGATTCCCGTTAGGAAGCAGGGTATGAAGAGCATCACCACGAGCCATACCTATGGAATCGCCGTCAATCCCAAAATAAGCAAAGACAAGAAAATGGCGGTCTATGCGGTCTTGAGCAGGCTCGATGATGACGATATGATCCTCAAGCGAACCAACGACATCGGCGTTTGGCTGCCCACCAAAGTCTCGCAGGGCAAGCCTCCCTTTGACGAGATGGTCTGGAAGCAGTATCTCGACGCCAACAAGTATGTCATCAACCGCGTCGAGGGACCGCGTTTCGCAACAGCTTACAACGTCATCGGGGAGCAGCTCAATTTGGCCTTTGCTCAAGAGAAGACCGTCGAGCAGGCACTTGATGACGCATCGGCCAACCTGAACGAGATGTTCGATGGAGTGGTGCTCAAGCAATAGTCATCACTAAAAAAAGATTTACCAGCGCAGTATTCCCCGCTCGAGAGGGCGGGGAATACCGTTTAAAAAAGGAAGGTTTTATGGCAAGCAAGGGTGCAGGAATAGAGAGAAAAATCGGCAGGACCGGATATACCTTCATCTCTCCCACGCTGATACATTACGCCATATTCTTCTGGATCCCCCTGGTCCTGATCGTCATCGTGAGCTTCACCGACTGGGACATGTTCAATCCGATGAAATTTATAGGAGTGAAGAATTATGAGAAGCTCTTTTCGGACGCCTTTTTCCGGAAAGCGATTTTCATATCCCTGATTTATGCTGTTTCGACAACGTTCCTGGTTGTTTTTCTGGGATTGCTTCTCGCCGTTCTCTTCGACAGGCCCGGGCCCATCGCCGGAACAGCGAGGATTCTCTTCTTCATGACTGCGGTCATACCGCTTATATCCGGCGCCGCGATTTGGGTCTACATCACCGGCCCCGAGCCCTATTCGGGCCTGAACAGCGTCATGCGGTTTCTCGGTTTGAGGGCACAGAAATGGCAGGCCGACTCGACACTGGCTCTGCCAACCATTATCGGATTTGCAGTCTGGAAAAACACGGGATTCAATGTCCTGATCTTCACGGCGGGAATCCGGGGAATCCCGAAGGACTACCTGGACTGTGCGGAGATCGACGGAGCCAACGCCTATCAACGGTTGATCTACATGACTATCCCGCTGCTGCGGCCCATATCGATCTTTCTCATCGTGACGAACATGATCAGCGGCTGGGCCGCCTTTACTCCGATCTGGTTTATCACCCATGGAGGGCCGGGATCGGCAACGAGGGTCATGACAGCGTACATCTATCAGTATGGATTCGGACGGTTTGAGTACGGATACGCATGCGCCTCTGCAGTCATCCTCGTCTGTATCGTGCTCGTATTCACCTATCTAAGATTGAGGAAGCTATAATGGTTGCTGGAAGAAAGTCTGTTGGAACGAGACCCTTAGTTATTGGGCTGATCAACCTGCTCATTCTTTTTTTGCTTCTCGTGTGGGTTATTATTCCACTCCTCTATGGTTTCGGTATGGCCTTTATGCCTCAGAAGGAGCTTTATAAGATTCCGCCCAACCTCTATCCGCATCAACCAACGATGAGGAATTTCCAAAAGGTGATAGAGTCGGGCATCAATCTCCTGGCTCTCTATTGGAATACCTTCATAACCGCTACGGTAGCCGTTATAACGACGCTCTTCTTCTCGTCCCTGGCGGGATACGCCTTTGCCAAGTTTCGCTTCTTTGCCCGTGATCAGCTGTTCATTCTCGTCATCCTCAAGCTGATGATACCCGAGGCGGCCCTGATCATTCCATGGTTCTATATCATCGGAACGATAGGAATGATCAACAACATCTTTTCCATCGTGCTGCCCTCACTGATCGGCGCCTGGTCGATCTTCTTTATGAGGCAGTACATTCAGTCGGTTCCAGATTCGCTCATTGACAGCGCCCGGATCGACGGAGCGGGGGAGCTCCGGATCTTCGGTCAGATCATCGTACCGGTGATCAAACCCGCGGTAGGGGCGGCAGTCATCATCAACTACATGTATGCCTGGAACTGGTTCATGTGGCCTCTGGTCATACTCCAGACCAACGAAAGCTTCACGATGAATCTGGGTCTCAACTTCATCCGCTGGCTGGAGTCGGGGGGTGGGGATAATCCCACAGACTACGGATCGGTCATGGCCATGTCGATGCTCTACACGGTGCCTTTTATCATCATCTACTTCTTGTTCCAGCGATTCTTCGTGGAGTCGATCACCCTTACCGGATTGAAGGAATAGCCGGTCTAAGAGCGGGAGTGTAGAGGTCTCCGACAGGAAAATAAATCTTACCTCGACAAACAAGGAATTCGGAGAGCGGCCTGTGGCCTCGAAGGTGTATCGTACCTCTGATATAAGGATGAACGCAAATGAAGCTAGGCATCATCTCAGACGAGATCGACCAGGACTTCGAGCACGCTCTCGATGTAATCAGGGAGTTAGGGGCCGAGTACGTCGAGATTCGCAGTCTGTGGGAGAAGAGCGTCGTCGACCTGGCCCCTGACGAGATCGAACGGGCAAAAAAGCTCGTCGATGCCAGAGGGCTCAGGGTAGCGGCCGTCGGATCGTCCCTCTTCAAGTGCGCCATGCGCGAGGGCAGCAAAGCTACTGGTGGGGGATACTTCACCGGAGGAAAGGGCTATCGAGAACATCTTGCAACGGTCGATCACTGCTTCGAGCTGGCGGAAATCTTCGATACCGACATGGTGAGAACCTTCGCCTTTTGGCGGGAGGGGGAGCTAAGCGATGCGGTTCTGGACGAGATCGCGGAGAAGCTTGCGGTTGCAGTGCAAAAAGCAGAAAAAGCCGGGATGACGCTCATTCTCGAAAACGAGCACCAGACCTTCATTGGCAGCGGCGGAGAGGCTCGGCGCCTTCTGGACCGGATTCCGTCGAGCAGCTTTGGTTTGATATGGGATCCAGGAAACGCTTTCCGCACAACCGAAGTTCCGTTTCCGGATGGATACGAAAAGATAAAAGAGCGTACCTCTCATGTTCACCTTAAGGACGTAAGACGGGGCGACGAAGGGGAGTACCACTGGATGCCCGTGGGCAAGGGCGAAATGGACATTGGAGGACAGCTTCGGGCTTTGATCGACGATGATTATTCGGGTATCGTAACGCTCGAGACCCACTATGTGCCGGAGGGTGGTACCAAGGAAGAGGGCACGCGAGAGTCGTGGAAGGGGCTGATCGAAGTCCTGCGAGAATTGAAAGTGGAGGAATGATATGGAGAGCGTACGCATAGGAGTTATGGGGATTGGAAATATAGGACGCCAGCACTGCCGGTACCTTGCCAACGGAGAAGTCTCCAATGCAAAACTTACAGCAGTCTGCGATCTCAAGGAAAAGCCCCTCGAATGGGCCAGGGAGAACCTGCCGGAAACGGTCAAGATGTACGACAACGACGAGGCCTTTTTTACCTCCGGTGAGATCGACGGTGTCATCATCTCGGTGCCTCATTACTCCCATCCGCCTTTAGTCATGGAAGCGCTAAAACATGGGCTGCATGCCCTCAGTGAGAAGCCGGCGGGGGTCTACACAAAGCAGGTGCGAGAGATGAACGAGGCGGCGAAAAAGAGCAGCAAGATCTTTGGCATCATGTTCGACTGGCGCACATGGCCTCTTTACCAAAAAGTGAAGGATCTCGTTGAGAGCGATGAGCTGGGAGATCTGAAGCAGAACATCTTTATCACCACCGCCTGGTACCGCTCTCAGAGCTACTACGATTCGGGCGGATGGAGAGCCACGTGGGCCGGAGAGGGTGGTGGAATCCTGATGAACCAGGCGCCTCACCACATCGATCTCTGGCAGTGGATCTGCGGCCTGCCAAATAGGGTTCGGGCTGTGTGCAACGTAGCCAAATATCACGACATCGAGGTGGAGGACGACGTAACCGTTTATGCAGACTACGAGGGGGGGGCTACGGGTGCCTTTATCGCTTCGACGGGACTGACCCCCGGTACCCTTCGCTGGGAGATTACTGGAACCCAGGCTAAGGTCGTTGTCGAACACGCGCAGCTCACCCTGTATCGGCTCGAGGTTCCGGCGCGGGATTTT
>CAZLRN010000129.1:0-10581 GCA_964561715.1 uncultured Spirochaetales bacterium | reverse complement strand
ACTCGGAGGTTTGGCCATAGGTGTCTCGGCTCTCTTTCAAGGCAAAGCCGGCGCCTCAGCTTCGGATGCTCTGGCCGAGACAGGTAAGGGATTTGCCAATTACATCATCGTCCTCGGCCTCATAGAAACGGTGGCGCTCTTTGTGATGGTCTTCCTGTTGGGGATCATCAGCTGATAGTCAAATTCGTGCATGGATCGAAAGCCAACAGATGGTGGGCAGGTTCAGTCTGCCAGGATGTCTCCGACCACAGGTCGGTAGCCCACAGAATGTTGGCCCGAAGGGATTTCTCCGACCGGAGGTCGGTAGCCGATTTCTGATCGGCCCGACAGGACTCGATGCCGATCTTAGATCGGCAGGAGCCATAAACAATCCGAGGCTGGCCAGGGAGACCTTGGTCGCGCTCGTGTGGAGTAATCGGTAGTTGAACAAGCGCAAACCCAGACGCCAAACCAAAGCGGTCAGGGTAGGGAATGTTACAGTCGGCGGGGACGCTCCCGTATCCGTCCAATCCATGTGGAAATCCCCGCTCACAGTCATAGATGAGGAGGTCGTTCGAAAGGTCAAGCTTCTCGCATCTCTGGGTTGTGAAATATTACGGTTTTCCGTGCCGACTATCGAAGCGGCAGAGCTTTTGGGCAAATTATCCGAGCGTGTATCGATCCCACTGGTTGCGGACATCCATTTTGACTACAAAATCGCCCTTAAATGCCTTGATGGGCCGATCGCCAAGATACGCCTCAATCCGGGAAACATCGGGGCAGATTGGAAGGTCCGGGACGTCGTTCAGAAAGCCAAGGACAGGGGAGTTCCTATCCGTGTAGGCGTCAATGGCGGTTCTCTTCCCAAAGCCCTCCGAAGCGAAAAAGACAAGGGCAAGGCGATGCTTCGGGCCGCCGAGGAGGAACTCTCTCTCCTTACGCGGCTCGATTTCGAGAATGTCATATTTTCTCTGAAAGCTTCGGAGATAGACTCAACGGTGAGAGCTAACACCCTCTTTTCGGAGGCGTATCCCTATCCGATTCATCTAGGCTTGACCGAAGCCGGCCCCCTCGTCTCGGGGATCGTCAAAAGCACTTTCACGCTGACCACCCTTCTGCGGGAGGGTATAGGCGATACGATCCGCATCTCCCTATCCGACTCGCCAGAGCCTGAAATTGTGGCAGGACGAGAGGTCTTGCGTATAACAGGCCTACGCAAGGGCGGCATCGAAATCATTTCCTGTCCAACCTGCGGGCGTACAGATTTCGATGTGAGGGGCTTCCTAGCCAAAGTCCATCCCTTTCTCATAGAACAGCAGAAGGAGTTGACTGTAGCTATCATGGGATGTCCCGTAAATGGCCCGGAGGAGGCGCGGCATTCACAAATAGGTATCACGGGAACCGATAAGTATGCCGTTATTTTTAAGGAGGGCAAGATAATCAAAAGAGTTCCGATTCACGAAGCCCTCGAGGCCTTCAAAGAGGAGATACGCCAATACTAATGCTTCGAAGAACAGCCTTTTATCTGGGAATCCTGATCTCTTGCGCTCTTATAGGCCCGATACATCCTGCACTCACAGAAACCCCAACCTGGCTCCTTTTCGAGAAGGGTGTGCTGGAAATGGATCGTGGCGAATACGGTAATGCCCTCCGCCTCTTTTTGCAGGCCCAGGAGATGAAGCGAATCTATCCTGAGGTGGAGATCGCCATCGGCGATATCTACAAGATGCAGGGCGAGATCAAAATCGCTGAAAAGCAGTACCTCAAGGCCTTTGAGCAAAAAAAGGCCTTCGATATATCCGATGACAAATACACAGCCCTTTACAGACTGGCGCGTTTGTACAAAGAGCAGCAGGAGAATGAAAAGTGGAGGGAGATTCTGGAGAAGGTTCTCGAGGAAGACCAGAATTACTTCCGCGATCGGTTTCAGCGTCTCCATGACGCCTTTCTGAAGGTCTTTCTTGACCGCGGAATCGACAGGCTTCTTGTTTTATATCGCCTGGAATCAAAACACGCTACCTACGCCCACGGAGAGCTGGGTGAATACTACAATAAATCTTTTTTAACTAGCCGGACAGGAAGAAGGCAGCAAGCCGAGTCTGCCATGGTTCATTATCTGTTCGCAGTCGTCACACTTTTAAGCGATGTCATAGAAGAGATCCGATTCTGGGATCCTGAGTTTCTTTTTACCGATCTGAAATCTCTCTTGACTCGTGTTGCAGGCAGGCCACAGCTACTCGAGTACGTAAGAGACACAGCGATTTTCAAGTATCTCTACTATCTCGCGGTGGCCAGCTATGCCGGAGGCTATGGAGAACAGGCCGAGCAAATTTGGCGTGTTCTCGAGGCCGAACCTCTAGCCGGGCGATACCGTAACCTTTCCCGAAGCCAGCTACTGGATCCGCGAGTTGCTCCACTGCTCTACATTGATTAATGCCCCGCCTTTTCTTAATATAGGACGCGATCCCAATGGACAGAATCATCATCAGGGGAGCTCGCGAGCATAATCTCAAGAATATCAATCTCGAACTGCCGAGAGATAGCTTTATCGTTATATCCGGCCTCAGCGGCTCCGGAAAATCTTCTCTTGCTTTTGACACCATTTACGCCGAAGGGCAGCGGAGATACGTGGAATCCCTCTCCTCGTACGCTCGCCAGTTTTTAGGGCGCCTCGACAAGCCAGATCTGGATTTCATCGAGGGACTCTCTCCCGCTATATCGATTGAGCAAAAAACCACCCACCGAAATCCCCGTTCAACCGTGGGAACAGTAACCGAGATTTATGACTATCTGCGGCTCCTTTACGCGCGAATCGGAGTGGCGCACTGCCCGCAATGCGGCCGAAGAATCGAAGAACAGTCGGTGGATATGATCATCGATTCGATCATGGCTCTGCCGGAGGATACCCGGGTCGTGCTTCTGGCCCCCGTCGTGAGAGGGCGCAAAGGCGAGCACCAGAAGGTCATTGAGGATGCAAAGCGATCTGGATTCGTGAGAATTCGCATCGATGGAGAGGTGCGATTACTCGACGAAGAAATCAAGCTCGAAAAAAATAGGAAACACACTCTGGAAATCGTTGTCGATCGATTGCGAATCAACCGGGATGTCAGAAAACGTCTCTCCGAGTCTGTCGAGACGGCTCTGGAGGTCGGTACGGGAAAGCTTATTGCCTCGATCCGAGACGACGGTAAGAAGAGGGAAGAGTTTTTTTCGCAGATCAACGCGTGTCCCCATTGCGGTATCAGTGTTCCAGAGCTTCAGCCGCGCCTGTTTTCTTTCAACAACCCTTATGGAGCCTGTAAAACTTGCAGTGGTCTAGGTGTCACGCTCGAGTTCGATCCAGACAAAATAATTCCAGACAGCAGCCTGTCCTACAACCAAGGCGCTCTCGCCCCCTTCAATCCGAATGCAGGATGGTACAGGAGCCACTTTGTCTCTCTGGCCAAGCATTTCGATTTTGACCTCGATACCCCTTTCGAAAAGCTATCGTCAAACGTGATCGATGTTATTTTAAATGGAACAGATCAGTTGATCGAGTTTACCTATACCAACAAGAGCCGTAACAGCCAATGGCAATACTCATCGGGGTATCCCGGTGTACTCAAAGAGCTTCGAAGACGCTACCTCGAGACCAAATCTGACGGCATCAAGGAATGGCTGGAGTCTTATATGAGCCAGCAAACCTGTCCGGACTGCCAGGGAAAGCGCCTTGCCGGGTCGAGTCTGGCTGTAACTGTTGGCGGAAAAAACATCTATGATATCACAACTCTTTCAATCGAAGAGGCAGCTCGGTTTTTCGAAGAGCTCGAGCTAGACAGGACAAGGCAGAAAATTGCGCATCAGATTCTCAAGGAGATCAAGGCACGATTGTCCTTCATGCGCAGTGTGGGCTTGGAGTATCTGACCCTCGAACGGAAGGCTTCGACTCTTTCGGGCGGCGAAGCCCAGCGTATCCGTCTGGCTACACAGATTGGTTCGTCTCTTGTGGGAGTGCTCTATATTCTCGATGAGCCAACTGTAGGACTACATCAGCGTGACAACACGCGATTGCTCAAAACCCTCTTCCACCTTAGAGACATTGGCAACACTCTGATTGTGGTAGAGCACGATGAGCAGACTCTGCGCAGCGCCGATTATATCGTCGATCTTGGCCCGGGAGCTGGGGTTCATGGCGGTTATGTCGTGGCCCAGGGCACAATTGATGATATCGTGACAAACGAAAACTCCCTAACAGGCCAATTCCTCGCCGGCGAAATAGAGATCGCTAATCGAGAGAGCAGGAGAAAGGGAAAAGAGCGGAGTCTTCGGCTAATTGGAGCAGAGGAGCATAACCTGAAAAGGATCGATGTCGTGTTTCCGCTGGGAACTCTAATCGCCATCACCGGTGTGTCCGGTTCCGGTAAATCTACTCTTCTGACGGATTTGCTCTATCCAGTTCTGGCCAATCGAGTCAGCCGAGCGCATATGAGCGAAGGGAAATACGTCGATATCGAGGGATGGGAGGAGATCGATAAGGTCATCAATATAGACCAGAGCCCCATTGGGCGCACCCCCCGTTCCAATCCCGCCACCTACGTGGGTCTCTTCACCCCCATTCGAGAGCTCTTTGCGTCGCTGCCGGAATCCAAAGCCAGGGGATACAAGCCCGGTCGCTACTCCTTCAACGTAAGAGGGGGAAGATGCGAGAACTGCCAGGGTGACGGAACGATCAAGATAGAGATGCACTTTCTTCCCGATGTTTACATTACCTGCGATGTTTGCAAGGGGAAACGGTATAACCATGAAACTCTGGATATCCGCTACAGGGGGAAAAACATCACCGAAGTGCTGGAGATGACAGTCGACGAAGCCCTCGAGTTTTTCAACAGGATCCCATCGATCCGACGCAAGCTGGAAACCCTCGCCTCCGTCGGTCTCGGGTACATCAGGTTGGGACAATCTGCGCTGACCCTCTCCGGCGGTGAGGCGCAGCGAGTGAAACTGTCCTTGGAGCTTTCGAAAAAAAGCACCGGAAGAACATTCTACATCCTGGACGAGCCCACTACGGGCTTACATTTCGCTGATGTGAAAATGCTGATGGATGTGCTGCAAAGGCTCGTGGACAATGGAAATACCGTGGCTCTTATCGAGCACAATCTGGACGTTATCAAGCAGGCGGATTACATCGTGGATCTAGGCCCCGAGGGCGGAGACAAGGGAGGAGAGATAGTTTTTGAGGGCTCACCGGAGGAGATCGTTCGCTGCTCCGCTTCCTATACCGGGCGATATTTGGCACGCTTTCTCGCTGGGAATCTTTTAGATTCTCCAGAGGATGTCCCGGACGGAGAGAAAGTTCCTGCCGATATCCCATGAGCTTCCGGATCAACCTGCTACGAAGATTATTCGCTTTGCTCTGTTCGTTCTCGTTTCTCTCGCTCCTTTCGATTGGCGCTCAAGAGGAAGGAACACAGCCACTATCTGAGGAGCCGACCTCGGAGGAGCCCGGCACCGAAGAGGTCAAAAGCAGCTCACAAGCCAGCGAATCGAGGGAATCTCTCTACCTGAGCACTTTGGCTAAAGATATAGCGACAGCAGATTACTACGAGCTTCTATCGTGGTGTCAGAGGCTCGATCTCGATGATACGGGAGATCGAACGACACTGCAATCCCGTCTCTATCGGTACTACAGAGTCAGCCCCCATCTTCTGTCAAAAGAACAGGCAAATAAAAGAATAGTCGTCCGTTCCGCCAGTCACACGGAATACTTCACTATAGAGGAGATCAATGAGGATTATATCGTTCTTCAGGGAGATGTCGTCGTCGAGTTTATAGACGAAAAAGAAAATGTCACTCACACAATTCGAGCCCAACAAATCACAATAAATCAGACCCAGAATCTCCTAACAGCAGCCGGTGATATTCGATATACCTTAAAGCGCGGAGACGAACCGGCTGAAGAATTCAAGAGCCGCCGCTTTTCGTTCAATATGGAGAACTGGGATGGCGTCTTTATCGAAGGTGAGGGAACCACTGAAAGTGAGGTCGAACCCGAAGAATGGATTACGTTCACCTATTACGGTGAGAGCATTGCACGGCTCGAAAACGATACCGTTATACTTGAGAACGGAACTCTCACTTCGAGTGAAAACACCAAGGAACCCTACTGGCACATTCGAGCTTCAAAAATATATGTGCTGGCCCCTGGGGAGTGGGCTATTCAGGATGCTGTTATGTACGTTGGTAGAGTGCCCATGTTTTACGTGCCGTATTTTTTCAAACCTGGAGATGAACTTTTTTTCCACCCGTCTCTGGGCTACCGCAACAGGGAGGGCAACTTCGTTCAAACCACGACATACCTCGTTGGGAGGAAACCGCAGACAGGAGGCTCTCTTTCCTTTCTACGAGTCAGCGAGGCTGAGACGGAGCAGTACGAACAGGTGATCAAAGGGCTTTACCTGAGAACAAAAAAGACAAAAAGGAAGGAGGGATTGGAGCCGGAGGAAGCAAAGAAAGTCCTAAAAATCCTGGCCGATTACTATTCGCGGCTTGGTTTTTTTGCAGGAATGGTGGCGAACTATTCACCGGGGTGGCAGTTCCGAGGCGGGATTGGAGTCAGCCGCAACATTGATCTTGATGTAACAGGAGCCTATACACCTTTTATCGGTCCCCCCGAGGGAGACTGGGAGAGCCATTGGAATCAAACCCAGCTGGGTGCCCTCACGATACCCTTTCGATATGGAGTGGAGACGAATTTTAAACTCGGAGAAGGGGAGAAGACCGTCACTGGCGATTTTGGCTTCTTCTCCGATCCTTATTTCGCCGAGGACTTTTACTTTCGCGCCGAGGATATCGATTGGGGCAAGGTGCTCCTTGGCCAGGGACCTGAAGAGGAAGAGGTTGTCGAACAGCCTGATGGTTGGGATCTCATCCCTGAGGTCAAGGAAAACTTCGATTGGCAGGTTGCGACGCATCTGGTCTTTCCGCAGGAAAATCCTGCCTTCAGGGAGGTGAGCATTCCACGACTGGATCTGGAGTTCTACTGGCAGAGCAAAAACGACGATAGCATTAGCTCCTATGATCCTGCAAGAAAGTTCTATCACCCGAGCAGGCTTGTTTCTCCCAACGCCGAATTTCGCCTGCAGGGAGATCTTTTGCACATACCTTTTGAAGCCGAAGAGAAGCCCGAAGAGGCAAAGAAGGAGAAGGTTCGGGAGCCGGGCAAAGGATTCAAGCTTCCTGTCATCGAGGACGGCCGTGATGGGAAACAGGTCGGTTTCGGTGGGGAATCCCTCAAGATGTCGGATGTGCAGGAGGACTTGAGTTTTGCTCCCCCTCCGACTGTAGGCCACACATTTACCCTGACCTATGATTTCTATCCGAAGCTGCTCATCGAGAACCAGTTCGATGACAGCCTATGGGAGAGTGCGAGAGAAGTGGATTTAGCAGCCCGCGATACGACGCTGAACCTCGACGGATATCACAAATTCATAGCAGAGCTCAAGCTGTGGGGAGATACGGTCAACATAACCGATGAGATAGGTTTCGAAGGTACATTTCGAGGCCACTACGGTCCTTCGGTAGAACTCGAAGAGGATGACTATGATGCGAGCCGTTTCGACCTGAACAACACTCTTCTCGTTACCTACTATCCTTTTCTTCCCTACCGCTATTTCGATCAAACCAAGCTTTACTATGAGTTGGATTGGGACTTCTACAACTTCGAGTATAAGCATATGGAGGATGGCCAACCGGTCTATGGCGGCATAGGTCCGGAATGGAAGCGAGAGCGAATCGATATCCACGAGGTGGGCAGCTCATTGGTCTATGATCCCTATGGCATTCCCAACTATCTTGATCTCACCGCTACCCTTCCCCCTCTTCTCAAGGAGTATGAGGGAGAGACGGATATCACAACCGGGCCGCTGAACTCCAATGCCACAACAGCCGTTCGTGAAAAGGCCGATTATTGGGAATGGGATCCCCTTCTCGTAACGGAAACTCTCGATTTTTCTCCCTGGATCTACCTGCAGGAAATCGTGGACTACGACCTCAACGACCAAGATCTGACCGATGCGGAGAGCAGAGTCAAGCTTTTTAAGCTCCATAAGGATGACCCTAACTTTCTTCTCGAACAGGAGATGACTTTCGAGCCTGGCGAGACTGTCCTGACACGCTCGAAATCATCTCTTTGGTTCTATGGTTTTCAGGTTTATTATCTTGCCGAGAAGCTGCCGTTTACGGCTATAGAGGAAGTCGGTACTTTAAGTATAAGGACCTGGGTCGACCGTGAGGAGGAAGCTCTCCAGCCCAGTGAGTTGTATTTCGGCTATGACTCTCTGCCCATGCCTCTCTACATGTGGCGGAACCGGATCAAGCTCGACCTGGATATTGCAGCATCCTGGACCATCGATCTCTACAAGTTTTCGGAAAGCATAATGGATTTCTCTTTCGGGCTCAATTTGACGATCCATAAGTTTGTAGAGATCGGATTCAATGTGGTTTCGCAGAACACCAAATCATACCGCTATATTCCGGCATTCGCGAAGAAGGCAGATGAGAAGCCGGTCGATCTTTTCGAAGATCTGTGGAAGTCATTGAAGTTTTGGGACGTCGAGGCTCGCCGCGAATCTGAGTTCAATCTCAAATCTATTGGTCTGACGATGATTCATCATCTTGGAGATTGGGAGCTTATTCTCGACTATAGCGGTGAGCAGGTTCTCGAAACTCAGACAAGTGGAGATGAGAAGTATGTCTGGTCTCCTGTTTTTTCTCTCATCCTGCAGTGGAAGCCGATTCCGGAGATCCGAAAGGAGATTAGGCGTGATGAAGACGCAGACGAAATCAACATTCGTGGCACCGTCCAAGAGTTCGAGTAGAGAGGCAAATCTGTGGGTGTGCATCAGGCCGCTTGACTCTCCAGACACGCAGTAGATAATATGAAGGGAGCGGAACAAGGATCCTACTTGGGAACAAAGGGTGCAATAGTACTTAAAGACGATCTTCTCAGCGACCTTTGCGGCGCCAATGATCAAAATCTCAAAACCTTCCAAGATCTTCTCGGAGTAGCGGTCTTCTCCCGGGGAAACGAACTGTTCCTGGAAACCGAGGATGAATCGGTCCGACGTACTTTTAAAATGATGATTGATCACCTCGAGGATCATCTCAGGATGGGGGGACGAGCATACCCGGATTTTGTTCGTGCCGTTTACGACTCTATAAAGGGAGGTAATTCCAACGAGGCAAAGCTGTTAAAGGAAAAGCACGTTATCATACCTAGAGTGAACAAGCGGGTTTTCCCCCGCAGCTTTAACCAGGCTCTCTATCTTGATGCGATAGAGAGAAGTGACATGGTTTTCAGCGTGGGTCCTGCAGGTACGGGAAAAACCTTTCTTGCCATTGCTCACGCGCTAAAGTCTGTTCTTTCGCGCTCGTATCGCAAGCTGCTCCTCACAAGGCCCGTTGTCGAAGCAGGCGAAAACCTGGGATTCCTGCCGGGTGATCTGGAACAGAAGATCAATCCTTATCTGCGTCCCCTGTTCGACGCCATGGAAAACCTCATCTCCTTCGAGATGATACGGGAGCTGGAGGAGAACCGAACTATCGAGATAGCTCCTCTCGCCTATATGCGGGGCCGTTCCCTCGTTGATTCTTTTGTTATTCTAGACGAGGCACAAAATACAACGCGGGAACAGATGAAAATGTTTCTGACACGTATCGGAGAAAACTCAAAAGCCATCATCACAGGTGACATTACGCAGATTGATCTACCGAGAAAAAAGGACTCAGGTTTGCTGCACGTCGTCGACATTCTTAGCTCGATAGAGGAGATTCGGTTTATCTTTTTCAACGAGAGTGATGTGGTGCGTAATCCTTTGGTGAGAAAAATTGTTCAAGCCTATGAGACTCAGACAGAAACAGAGCAAAAGTAGCCGTTCCTGGCTGAGCTTTGTCAGAGAAAACCTGCCAGTCAAAAAAATTAGTCGGCTGTCGCTGTTTCTCATCGTTCTCTCGTACCTCTTGATTCTTATAATTACGCTACTTGTGACGCAACGTCGGATCTTTATGTTCCAGCCCCCTATGCCGGTTCTCGGATCGGTGGCTGCAGAGGACATTACCGTGGATCATGATATCTCCTATGTGGATATCGAAGCCACGCAGCTTAGGCGAGAAGCCCGAGGCAAGCTGGTCCCGCCCGTCTTCATTCTAAACGACGAGATTGCCGTCAGAAGCCTCGATGCCTTTAGCCGCTTTAGGGAAATTTTCGACGAGACGACTGGGCGGGAAGCAAGTCTCCAATATCCTCCCGTTGATCGGGAATCCGCCCAGGAGGGATCCAGGCCTGCGGCATCTGCGAGGGACAGAAGCTCGGCTGGCAGGAGCACGGCAACAGCAACCCGCGGTGCATCCATTTCGGAAAGCATCGAAGAAGCGCTCTTTACGAAATTTCAATTCGAATACCCCATCATAGCCGTCAAATTGGACAAAGAAATACTTACCGCCCTTGTGAGCTCAGAGGGGGTAGACGCCATTTTGGGGCATGCCACCTTTCTTCTCGAACAGGTTATGAGGGAGGGGCTCGTGAATCTACGCACGCTGCGGGAGGAGCGGCCAGAGCTTTTTACA
>CAZLRN010000128.1:0-10588 GCA_964561715.1 uncultured Spirochaetales bacterium | reverse complement strand
GTCGACTTCGGCCTGCATAGCGATCCTCGCGAGGAGCTCATTATAGGGCTCTCCGGAAACGCTGAAGATCGGCAGCTTCTGGGATTCGACGAGAGAGTTGAACACGTCGATCATCGGAATGCCGGTTCGGATCATATTACGAGGAATGATTCGTTTGGCGGGATTGACAGCTGGTCCTCCGATTTCGATAAGATTTTCCATGAGCTCTGGTCCAGAATCCCTTGGCATTCCGCGACCGTCGAAAATTCTACCGAGAAGATCATCCGAAAATGCTACCTGCATGGGATGTCCGAGAAACCTCACCTCATCGCCTGTCGAAATTCCCCGTCCCCCCGCAAAGACCTGGAGGGAAACCTCTCCATGATCGAGACGTATAACCTCGGCCAGCGATTTTTCCCCCTGTCCTGAAACCTCGGCGAGCTCACCGTAGCGCACTCCGGTGGCTTCTACGGTGATGACGTTTCCCGCAATCCGCTTTATCCTGTTATATACCTTTCTCATAGATACTGCCTTTCTTCACTAAAAAGCTCTTTTCGCCTCATCTAATCAGGATCCTTTTATGCACCTGTCTGTCCTCCTTCGTTTTCGAAAGAGGCGGCAAAGAGCGAAGCGATATCCTCAGCTGTCTCTTTGCGCTTCGATGCCACCGCTTCCTCGACGGCAGCCTCCTGCCTTTTGAAGGCGTCGGTGTCCCACTCGGATCCGTTCAAATCCAGAAAGAGCTGCCTCAGGGAGTAGAAATAAGTTCTGGCCTCTGCTTTGTCGGCTATTTCGAAGTTGGCAAGAAGGATTTTCAACAGCAAGTCGAAAATGTATCGCTGCCTCACGTCGGAGGTTGCCGCATCCACAGGATCGAAGGCGTTCTGCTGCAGGTAGACGGCATCGAGAAATTCACCCTTCAGGTAGACAATGTAGTCATCCAGGGAAGTACCTTCCTCGCCGACTACCTTCATCATCTGGTTGATCTCATTGCTCCGGTACAGCAGTCGCCGTCCATAATTGACCTTGGCGTCCATCACGATGCCGGGGTACTTGCTCCAGCTCTCCAGCGGATGGATCGCCGGATAACGCCTGGCATCGGATCTCTCTCTCGACAGACCATGAAATGCTCCAACGACCTTTAGGGTGGCCTGGGTAACCGGTTCTTCGAAGTTCCCGCCTGCCGGGCTTACGGTGCCTCCAATCGTGACAGATCCTCTCGTACCGTCTCTGAGCTCCACGATACCGGCACGCTCGTAAAAGCCGGCGATGACCGATTCGAGGTAAGCTGGAAAAGCCTCTTCGCCGGGGATCTCCTCGAGCCTTCCGGACATCTCCCGCATTGCCTGAGCCCACCGTGAGGTCGAATCTGCGAGAAGCAGAATATTGAGTCCCATCTGGCGGTAGTATTCGGCCAGTGTCACAGCTGTATAGACCGAAGCTTCCCGGGCGGCGACGGGCATAGAACTGGTATTACAGATGATGATCGTTCTCTCCATCAGAGAGCGCCCTGTTCTTGGATCGATTAGCTCGGGAAACTCTCTGAGCGTCTCGACTACCTCACCTGCTCGCTCACCGCAAGCGGCAATAACAATGATATCCACATCCGCGTACCGGCTCGTTAGCTGTTGCAGCACTGTTTTGCCGGATCCAAAGGGACCGGGAATGCAATAGGTGCCGCCTCGAGCAACGGGGAAAAGGGTATCGATTATTCTGATGTTTGTGACTAGAGGCTCGGTCGGCTTTTGTCGCTGAATATAAGCCTTGACGGCTCTTTTTACCGGCCACTCGAAAGTCATATCCAATCGCACGGACTCGCCTCTCTCGTTTTCGAGAACAGCGATCTCTTCTTTTACAGTATATTCTCCAGGTCCGGCGATCTCTTTTACCGTATGAGGTGTGCTTAAATGAAAGGGGACCATGATCCGGTGTTCAAATATGCCTTCCGGAACGGTACCCAGCGTATCGGCGCCAAAAACTCGATCACCCCTCTTGACCTTGGGAGTGAATTCCCATTTTTTGTCTACCGGAAGAGCTTGCATGTAAACTCCCCGGCTGAGAAAGAAGCCCAGCTCTTCTGCCAGTTGTGGTAGAGGATTCTGAAGACCATCAAAGATCTGCCCCAGCAGGCCGGGCCCCAGCTCCACTGCGAGAAGCTCCGACGTGAACTCCACGTTATCGTCGATGCCGATGCCTCGCGTCATTTCGAACACCTGAAGCTCCGCGAGATTTCCACTAATGCGGATAACTTCGGATTTCAGCCTTTGGTCGCCGACAACGACATAGCCCACCTCGTTCATGCGAACGCTTTTGTCCACCTCTACTGTGACCATGTTGCCATTGACACCGACAACTTTTCCTACCGTATCAGCCATATCAGCTCTCTCCCGAGTTAAACTGGTCTTTTAGCTTCTCGAAGATCTGCTCGAAGCGTTCCCGGCCCCTCTCCCTTCCGTGAAGAGCGATTCTTCCGAGCAACTGAAGCTTGAGGACGTAAACAACGAGGCGCTCCACGTCGAAATAGTGGCCCACCTCGAGTTCTTCCAAAAAACTCCACCGTGCCCTGTCTATGAACCTCTCAGCCTCGAGCGGGTTGATCATTCCCGATGCCTCTGCCGCTAATTCGGCGGCTCCCATCGTAAAAGCCGAAGGAATGATAAACTCAAAAGCATCCATGCCAAGCTTCTGAGCTCGAATCTTTACCAGCTCATCGCGGAGGTTGATCTCCCATTGTCTCCATCTCTGCAGTACACTGCACGTGGGCGCTGTGTCCGATAGCGATGAGAGGCTCGCGTTCAGGACCAGCCTGTAGTCTGGCGAGTCCAGCCAGGGAGCGCAGAGGGCATAAAAGCCTTCGAGCGAGAGCGGAGGAGGGTCTTCGAACCGCAGATAGGGAAGCGAAGAAACTGTGAAATAGTAGCTGCTCAACTCTCTCCCTCCGAGAGCAGCTCAGTGAGTTTGGGATTGAGATACTCCATGAGATATTCCGTCAGGCCTCTGTCTGTGAAATCGTAGTAGGCTGAACCATCCTTTTCGGCTATTCGGAATCCCACCCCAATCTGGGCAGAAGGAGAGATCTCCACTCCCTTTTTGACTTCTGCCTTCAGCTTTCCCAGTATGTACTGACGGATGTCCTCCGCCGATTTCTCAGGGAGCAGTATCTGAATCTGTTCTTCCCGTTCCTTGCCCCACGCCTGAAGCAACGCAATTAAGGCATCTTTGAGGAATTGGCTATCCACAGCTTCGCGAATCTCCGCCAGCAGTATCAATTCGACTAGTCTCTTTATCTCGGACTTTACGCTCAACACGAGGTCTCGACCCGCCTGCTTGATGGCTTCTTTGCTGGCGTGTTCGAATTGACTGGCCTCTGCTTTAGCCTTTTCCAGATGAGCCGCCGCCTCCTGCTTTGCGTTGGCGACTATCTGGGAAGCCTTTCTTTCGGCCTCCTTTTTGACCTGGTCCGCCTGCTGCTCCGCCTCCCGTACGCCTTCCTGCTTAATCTTCTCGAGTAATTCTTTCAGCTGAACACTCATATCGTCCTCTTAGTCGGATAGATGATTTGTGATTGTATACTATCGTTGGCCATTCACAAACAATTCTGACCGTTCGTGACTGACTGTACTTATGACAAGTTGAAATGTGCTGGATCGCTACTAAGATAAGAGAACCTCGAGAAAAATGCAAGACCAAAAATCCTCCCTATCAGAGCAGTCCTAGATTAAGATCGCCATATATCTTGTAAACATTTCCATCCCGATCAACACTCAATTTCTGTTGTGGAAAGACCTCGGGCAGCTCTCTTTTCAGAAATCGAACAACATCTTCCTCGATCTGTGCTCTCATTTCTCTAGGAACCTGACTGAGAGTAGCTAGCCGTACCTCGATGACGTACCCCGACCCGTACTTCGAGCCTATACCGAGAGAGTAACTCGCTCCTACGTTGAATAGACCATCCTCCTCCTTGTTGCTGGTGCTTCCTCGCTTTGCTCTGCGAGGATGTAGCGGATAGACCTTGCCATACCTCTCCTCCAGAGCATCGTCGATTTTATCGAAAAGGCTTTTGAGCTTTCTCTCCCAAACTACAAGCTTGCTGTGCTGGAGCATTACGGAACTTGATCGACGTATTTGGATACTTTCTCTAGTTTTCTCTTGACCATAGGATAAAGCGCTTCGGCAAGATGGGAGTCCTTGATTTTATTCTTGATCTTGATTTCTATGTCGGCCGCCAAATCTGCGAGCTGACTATATGCATCAGGATCTATCTGATCGAGCATCTCCATCATGTTGTCAACACCCAGCAACTCGTTATGAAGAACAGCGAGATTTTCCAGAAAGACATAATCCGTAATCTCGCCTCGGTCCCTGCGGCATCTGTACTCATTCACGATTAAGCCGATATCTTCGATGAGGTCCTCGATCTCTATCCTCAGGATATCCAGATACTTCCGCTTGATCGGCATCGCTACCTCGTTTCACCAGTCAGAGAGTTCCGGAGTTCGATGAATGACGATTCAAGAACACGGGCCATCTCTTGAGAAGCATGCCGCAAGACATCCACAATAGCCTTTTCCTCGGTTCCGCCCTGACCATGGGTATTTTTGCTTTTTGATAGTTCAATGCTTTTCTGAAACATAATTTTGCCATCTGCTACACGGATTATCCGCATAGTCGCTTTAGCCTCCGAAACGAAGAGGTCGAGTTTTCGTCCGGACATCTCTAGCTGCCGAACCGAGTAACAATCATTGAGGAGAACAACCAGGTAGGATATGCCCTCTTCGAGACCGAGTCTTTCAATCGAATCTTTTTCTCCGGCATAGATTCGGGCGAACTCGTCCGCTGACAGATAGCTGTTGTACATCGAAAAATCGTACTCCAGCTTTTTGAGGGTCTCAAAGACGGGAGGGAGAATATAAGGATCTTCCGAAACTCCGCGCTTCGATCGCTCGAGAACGAGAATGGTTGCTCTGTTCGCCGGGGGGGCATAGAGGAAATCGCGATAGACGCCCTGCATCGGATAGACAAAATCCCCGACCTTGATAGAGAGCGAAGCCCGGATAATTTGTTCTTTCTGGGGCTGATCGAATTTTCCTACAACACAGCTGGCCTGGCCATACGCATTTGTGTTGACCTCTGTTGTAAGTGTTCCGGAGCCTTCAATGAACTCAAATCGAATCGGAGCATTGAAAACGAGGGAGCGTCCCGTATCCGTTCGCCAGGTGAGAATGACAACCGGCCCCTGCTCCGCGTTGAGGGTGCTGCCGACTTTCTGATTCATCGATTCATCGAGCCAGAGTAGGTCCGCTTCGAGAGCAAGGGAGGTCTGCAGCTTTGCAAGCTCGATCTGTGCGGCTTGAGCAACCTCGTTAGCCTGCGGGAGGGACCGGGTGAGCTTCTGCTTTTCGGCGAGCACCGATACAAGGCGCTTCATAGCTTCGGAAATGAGACCTTCTCGGAGCTTCCCAACGCCTGACTCCAGCAGTTGTTCCATGTTTTGAAGAATCTCGTCTTCCCTCGAATCGGAATGCGCGGCGAAACCAAGCAATGAGAACACCAGAATGACTAGACAACCGACGAAGACCTTCAAAGGTCCGACGAAATACTTCAACGATTACACCTCCCTGCCACTTGGTTTCTGGTGAGTTATTCACCAGAAACTTTATAAGTTCTTGGTGAGATTTCTTAACTGCTCATTATGTAGAGAGCTAACAAATGGCACGAGTGCTACCATTTGGTGCAACTCGAATTGTTCACCAAGAACTACCTAAGCTAACAAGGGCAATATAACGCATTCCAGTGATAAATGCTACAGAAGCTGTTTAGAGGATAATCGGTCTCCGTATGAACGATGTCTAGGTTGTCCGTTTGTCTTCGGGTTTTTTTGCTGCTTTAGAAAGCGCCTTTCGCTTGATCTTCGTCGGCTGCTTATCAAAGGAAGCTAAAAAGAAGATGAGGGGAAGGGCAAACATAACGACCAGGCACGCTACAATTACCTGCCAATACGTGAATACACCTAGGATCATGAGACCGTCAGCTCCGATGCCGCTTTGTCATATCGTTGGCTGCATCTAAAAAATAGGCCATATTGTTTGGGTCGTGGGCGCAGCCAACGATATGCCGCTTTTAGCTTATGACTCTTTTGTCTTTCAGCATGAAATAGTACAGTGAATCTCAAGCGTAAGGATCGGCCATAATCGGTGAATTGTAAAGCCTATTCCGAAGTTCAGCGCCTCCTCTGCCCCAGGCTCGACAAACGATCGAGGAGCCCCTATGTCGAGCATTGAGCTGTTTCATCCTCTCATCCGCAAATGGCTTAGCAGCGAGCTTGGGCACCCAACGGAGATACAGGAGAAGAGCTGGCCTCTCATCTCTCAGGGGGCACACGTTCTCATAACCGCTCCAACAGGAAGCGGGAAGACGCTTACGGCCTTCCTTTGGGCGATCAATCAGCTCGTTTTGGGACATTTTCCGACAGGAAAGGTGAGAGTCCTCTATGTCTCCCCTCTCAAAGCCCTTAACAATGATATCCGGCGAAACCTCCTTGAACCCCTCGGGCAGCTGAAGGCTCTCTTCACCGAAAGCAACCTGCCTTTTCCATCTATTACGGTGTCGACACGAAGCGGAGATACGCCGCCAAACGAGAGGCGACGCATGCTGAGGCATCCACCGGAGATTTTGATCACAACGCCGGAAAGCCTCAATATTTTGATAAGCTCTAAAAACAATCGGCGCATTCTCGCAAATTTGGCAAGTGTAATCCTCGATGAAATTCACTCCGTAGCGGGCAATAAGCGGGGAACTCATCTCATCACAGCTGTCGACCGCCTTGTCCTTCTTGCTGGAGAGTTTCAGAGAATCGCCTTGACAGCTACTGTTCGTCCGGCCGAACAGATCGCCGAGTTCATCGGGGGCTACCGCGTTACGAATGGAATCTATAGAAAACGTGAAGTCATTCTGGTCCAAAGCAATCAGAGCAAAGAGATCGCTGTTCGCGTTTGTCATTTGAACCGCGGCACCAACAGCCCCGCCGCCGGTCAGGACGCTTCGGATTCACTGACTGCTGACGAGATCGTGTGGGGTCCTCTGGTAGAACAATTCAGGCGCGTTATCACCTCGAACCGCTCGACGCTTTTCTTCGCCAATTCGCGCCGCCTCTCCGAGAAAATCGTACGCCTGATCAACGAGAGTGCCGGACAGACACTTTCTTACTCCCACCACGGGTCTCTCTCGCGAGAGCTGAGGAGAATTGTAGAGCAACGCCTCAAGGAGGGTTCACTCTCGGCGGTCGTTGCGACCAATTCTCTCGAACTGGGAATAGATATAGGCTCTCTTGACGAAGTCGTTCTTATTCAGACCCCCTTCAGCGTTTCATCGGCTCTTCAGAGGGTCGGCAGAGCTGGACACCGAGTAAGTCAAACGAGCCGAGCACGAATTTTCCCGATACACGGCGGTGATTTCCTGGAGGCGGCGGTTATGGCTGCAGCCGTGACGGAAAGAGACATAGAGGAACAGCATCCCGTCGAGTGTCCTTTGGATGTTCTTTCTCAAGTCATGATATCCATGGTTGTGGTTGATCCGTGGAATACGGACGAGCTCTGCTCTTTCCTGAAGTCCAGCTACCCCTATCGCAATCTCAAGCGTAGAGAGTTCGATCTCGTTCTCGAAATGCTGACGGGCCGCTATGTCGACTCACGAATCAGGGAGCTCAAACCCCGCGTCTCTTACGATCGACTGACGGGCACAATCCGCGCAAGCGAAGGTGTGCAGTTTCTCCTCTTTTTGGCCGGCGGGACGATTCCCGATAGAGGCTATTTCACCCTACGCACTCACGACTCCAAAGCAACCATAGGAGAGCTGGACGAGGAGTTCGTTTGGGAACGATCCGTGGGGGACTCGTTCACTCTGGGCGCCCAGTCCTGGCGAATAGAAAAAATCGGGCATCAGGATGTGGAGGTATCGCCTGTGCGTATGCAAGCCGCTATGGCTCCCTTTTGGAAAGCAGAGGCGATCAACAGAGACTTCCACCTTTTCGAAAGGATTGCACTCTTTTTGGAAAGATGGAACGATGAGATCGATACACCTGAGTTTGAGAGAGAGCTACGGGAGCGTTGCTTTTTCGATCCCCCATCGGTAAGCGAGCTCAAGCAGTACCTTCAACTACAGCGACGAACGACAGCCTCAGACCTTCCGCACCGCCATCACATTGTAGTCGAACACTGTCGCGATCCTGTCGGCCAATCGGATACAAAGCAGGTCATCCTTCACACCCTTTGGGGAGGGAAAGTCAATCACCCCTTTTCCATGGCCCTGTCACAGGCCTGGCAGGAGCGGCACGGCTACGATCTGGAGGTATTTGTCGACAACCACGCGATCATGTTGAACCTGCCCCATCACTTCGGAATAGAGGACCTCATCGGCATGGTCCGATCCGAAAACCTCGACTCTCTCCTACGGAAGAAACTCGAAACGACCGGCTTCTTCGGGGCTCGGTTTCGCGAAAGCGCTTCAATCGCAATGCTCCTGCCGCGAGCCAGATTCAAGCATCGGACGCCTCTCTGGCTCAACCGACTCAGAGCCAAAAAACTTCTCTCCGCTGTTATGCGTTACGAAGACTTTCCCATTCTTGTGGAAACCTGGAGAAGCTGCCTTCAGGACGAATTCGACCTGGAGAACCTCTCAATTCTGCTCGAAGAGATTCAGAGAGGAGTCATAATAATTAGCGAAGTAAAAACCGGAGCACCCTCGCCATTTGCATCCGGACTTGTCTGGCGTCACACAAACAAATACATGTATGAGGATGACACGCTTCGACTGGGGGGAGTTTCGAATCTGAGAGAGGACCTGATCCGCGAGGCCGCTCTCAACGCCAAGATCAGGCCGGCATTGTCCCCCTCCGTTTTGCGAGTCATCACGGCAAAGCTGCAAAGAGTTTACACCGGATACTCACCTTCAACGGCAGAAGATTTTTTCGAATGGATCAAAGAGAGGCTTCTCGTGCCGGTTGACGAGGTCGAGGATCTGCTCGCAGCGGTTGCCAGAGATCACAGTCATTCGCGAGAAACGCTTTTCGATGAGCTCGAGGATAGGGCCGGATTCCTCAAACTGCTGCGCTCGGAGGCGAGCTTTCTGGTGGCATGGGAGAGCGTTGGAAGGATTCTGGGCTGTTTGGATTTGGGTCTCCAGGATGTATCACTTTCTGAGCTCAACACACCCGACGCTCCGTTAAAGGATGCCGTATACAACCATATCGCGGCCTCTCTTAAAAGCTGGCGAAGCCGACATGAGGATGATGAGGACCTGACCTCGCTGGTTGGAGAGTGGCTCCGGTACTACGGGCCGATGCCTCTCGAGAGGTTAAAACTCCTTTTTGGTTTTACACAATCCGAGCTCCAAGATCTTCTGCGCGCGCTCTTGGACGAGAAGACCGTTGTAGTGGATTCATTGATCGAAGGCTCGATGGACACACAGGTATGCGACCTGGAGAATTTGGAGCGCCTTTTACGCTTCGCCCGCAGCGAACGTCGGGCATCCTTTGAAGCCCGTCCTATCGATGAGTTGCCCGTCTTCCTAGCCGCCTGGCAGGGCTTGCTAAAAAGAGGCGAATCGATTGATGAACTGAGAATATGCATGGAGAAACTGTTCGGATTGCCCCTCTCTGCTGCAATGTGGGAGAAGGAGGTATTTCCTGCAAGGCTTTCGACGTACCACCCTTCCTGGCTCGATAGTCTATTGCTCGAGAGCGACCTTGTCTGGCGAGGATCTGGCAACAAGAAGCTGTTATTCAGTTTCGAGGGGGACCTCGATCTATTTCCCCCCAACCGGAACAAAGAGGATATGCCTGAGGATTCTTCTTCAGCCAGGCGTCTCTTTCCAGATTCAAAGGGGCGATACGATTTTTGGGCTCTCGCTGAGCATTCGGGTCTGTCGAGCACGCAGCTGACAGAATCCCTTTGGAGAGGGGCTTGGAGTGGTGATATTTCCAACGACACCTTTGCGGTGATCCGTCGGGGTATTGAGACAAATTTTCGGGCTTCCACCGTCAGCAGATCGAAAAGCAGACGTACTGAATATCGAAACTGGAGATCCTCGCGACCCCTCGCCGGACACTGGCATCTCTTTTCACCTGATTCTGTAGAGGCTGACTCCCTCGAACGCGAGGAGGTCATTCGAGATCGCATTGACATCCTCCTTTCCCGCTACGGAGTTCTCTTCCGTGAGCTCCTCGCAGGCGAGCTTCCGGAATTGCGATGGGGTGAGGTATTTCGCCGGCTGAGGCTTATGGAGCTATCAGGTGAGGTCTTCTCAGGTCAGTTTTTTGATTGTATTCCCGGAATCCAGTTTATTGCTCCGGCGGCTTTGAGGCGCTTGATAGACGGACTGCCGGAGGACCGCATATTCTGGCTCAACGCCTGTGATCCAGCTTCGCCCTGCGGGATCGGCCTCGATGCTCTCAAATCGAAGCTCCCCAATCGCCTTGCTTCCACCCATCTCGTCTTTCACGGCTCGAGGCTGGTAATCATCTCTCGCAGACTTGGCAAAGAGCTCGAAATCAATACGCGGGCCGGGGGGGGGGGGGGGGGGGGGGGGGGGGGGGGGGGGGGGGGGGGGGGGG
>CAZLRN010000127.1:5898-10601 GCA_964561715.1 uncultured Spirochaetales bacterium | reverse complement strand
GTCTCGGAGTCCTGCGCACCCAATGAGATACGGTTGGCCAGCTCGATGATCTCTTTAGGAAGATTTGGGGGTATTTGAAGGTAGGACGATTTGTTTTCCAATACAGGGGGGACGTCGGAATTCGAAAGCTGGAGAAAGATCATGTCCCCCTTTTTGACCGGCTTTTCCAGCAGATACCCAATGTCCCGGTTTCCGTACTTCATGGGAGGGATATCCCTTTCCAATCTGATCTGTCGGGTGTCCAGCGTATGGGGAAGGTAGGGATAGTACTCGGTGAGAATTTTGATTTGAATCTCGTTTTGCGCCACTTCCGTGGACTGAATGACAGGATAAGTGGTTTCAATGGACTCCTTGGGTGCTTCTGGAATCTCCGATATCCTCCACGTTTTGCCATCATAGATATCGAAGGAATGGGTTCTCAGATAGAGGGGATTGGCGAAGCCGCCGACAACCTCGAAGATGCCTGCTGGAGAGAGAATGGGTCTTCCTCCCAGCCTGGATGTTTCTTCGAAAGAGAATCCGTAACCAGGTACGGAGTAGACAAGGGGAAACTCCGGATAGATATCAGTGATTTTCTTTCGGAAAAAGGGGTACAGACCGTCGTCGACGACCGAGCTCCCTCTGGGTTCGCCTTCGCCGGAAAGGAGAAGAGCCAACAGCAAGGCCGCCACGGAGAGGTTCAGGGAGAGCATAATTCCTCGTATTCGGTTGCCTCTATGACCAAACTTTAGCGTGAGATAGACAAGCGAAAGGAGGAAAAAGCCTGCGAGAAGGAGGGAAAAGGGCAGACTCTGATAAGTAAATGCGAGCAGTGAAAGAACGACCAACGCCATAGCAAGGAAGGGCCAGATCACATCCACCGAAAAAATCAGGAGGGCAAAATGAGCCGAGAAGAATGTGCAGAGGTGGGTAATCAACGTAGAGACGGTGCCCCCTCCAGGCGAGTTCTGATAGATCGATTCCATCCAGATTTTGTACGAAGAGTAGGGAGTGATAACAATTCCAATTACAACAAATGCTGCAAATACCAGTGAGAGAGCTCCAGAGAAAATCTTGAGAGCTGTCTTGCCCGCCCTTCCGATCGGAAGCTGTATGATATTGTAAAGAAGGATCTTGATAAGAGGGAACAGGACTATGATCGCCGGCGAAAGATCGGAGCCTAGGATGCTCTGGCAGAGCAGTGGAATCGACAAGGAAAAGGCAATCGAAAGAGCGTTTTTAAGAATCCAGTTTCTATTGATATTCAACCGCTTCATACTGCCTTTCTTCGAGGTCCTCGACAATTGCCTCAGGGCTGTTCACGATAAATATCCTCGCCCCTCTTTCGCGTAAGCGGTTAATATAGAAGAGGTTCCTTTCCTTAACGCTCTTGGGGTATCCCACCTGATTGAATATGACCGTGAGAACCTCATCTGTTGCCAGAGCAATTTCTATCAGATTGAAGATAGAGGCATCCATGAGGTGGGTGACAAAAAAAACAGAATTGCTGCCGACAAATCCGGCGCGTGAATCGGCCAGATACATCTGGGCCGGGCTTATGGTCTTCTGAAAGAATAGACCCATTGTCGATTGGTAAAACGTATCGAACTGGTCAGGGGAAGTTCCATTGAACTCATAGACCTCTCTCCCCGGAGCCGTCACGTTGACTGGCACTTCACGTTCGAGAAAGTACTTGACAAGAGCAACCAGTATTTCGACCGATGTATCCTCGATCTCCAGGGAATTGACTCCCTCGAGGTCGGTAGAGCGTAGATCGAAATAGATACTGAGGCCTGGCTCTGAAGTGGTTTCGAACTGCTTGATAAAGGGCTTTCCAATAGCGGCGAATTTTTTCCAGTGCATGTGGCGGATCGGCTCGCCGGGGCGGTAGTCTTTGAACTGAGTGTAGAGAGAAAAGTCGGGATCGCCTCCAAAGGAGCTCCCGGAGCCGATTCCCTCGGTTGTGGGAAGACCTAAAGAAAAATTTCGCAGAGCCAGGATGCGAGGATAGACGTAGAATGTTCGATAATCCACTCTCGGGCTGACAGATAAAAGCTTTAGCGGATCTTCCACCTCGATTTGCTCCAGTCCTACGGTATAGACACCTCTGTATGAGCACCGAAACGTGTAAGACTCCTCGATCTGGCTCTTGGACTTTAGGTACGTCGAGAAGTTGGGTATCGTCAGACTCAAGTGAGGATTGATTGTCTTGAATCTACAGTGAATATGGGACACGGGGAAAAAGCTTTCGTTGGAGAGGGTGAGTCGGTAATGAATCTCCTGGCCCTTGACGGGGTGCTCTGTGTCGAAGTGCTGGTAGTACTTCAAACCGATGAGTGAGTAGAAACAGAGAGCGATAGAGAGGAGCGGTAACAGGATCGTGAAGTAGTAGAGAACATAGAGAAAGCCGCCGAAATAGGAAGCTGCGAGAAAGATGAAGAACAGGCCAAACGCGAGAAGTCGGATATTTTTCAGCTTGAGGGGCATAGTCGAGAACCTTGCTGTATTGTAATGTAATAAAAAATCGTCTCAAGGTCACAAAATGAGTCCGGTTCTGTATTATTGTCAAAACCGATATGATCTCGAAAGGAGCGTACCTGTATGTTAGCGATTAATCGATACATAGATGCGGCGATTCTCAAACCGGAAACGACACGCGAAGAATCACGAAAAGCTATTGAGTCGATGATAAAGTGTGAGGCTCGGACCGTGTGCGTGCGCCCATGTGATATCCCACTGGCCGTTGAGCTCTGCGAGGGAACGGAAACCGATGTATCCTGTGTTTTGGCCTTTCCCCATGGGGTGGCGTTGAGCGAAAGCAAGGCAGATGAGGCGCGTCGTTACGTAAGTTTGCGTGTTGCCGAGATCGATATGGTCGTGAACTACGGCTTTATCCTTTCAGGCGAGTGGAAGCTTGTCGAGAGAGACATTCGGTCGGTCACCCAAGTGGCGGCTTCGGACGGAGTACTGGTCAAGGTCATACTGGAGACCTGCCAGTTGTCATCCCAACAGATCACGCAGGCTACGGAGATCGCCATCGAGTGCAAGGCTGATTTTGTGAAGACCTCTACAGGATTCAGCGAATCAGGAGCCTCCGAGCAGGCCGTCAAGACGATGATCAAAGCCGCTAGCGGCCAAATCGAGGTAAAAGCCTCCGGTGGTATTCGGGACATGGAGAGGGCGAGGCTTTTCGTTGACATGGGATGCACTCGCTTGGGGGTCAACTATACGACTACTGCGGCGCTGTGCAGTGGGGATTCGGATAAATCCGCTGCAGCTGGCGACTAGAAGGGGTACTGATTGATGGGGATTATGCGAGCCGGTTAAGGCGATCGATTCTCTGTGCCAGAATGCGAGCCAGGAAGATGCCGTAGTGGGGCTTCTGCTTGATGACGTTTACAAAGGATTCCTTCGAGATCTTCAACAGCCTCGATTCACCGACCGATCGTACCGTAGCCGACCTCTTGTCATTCAAGAGAAACGACATCTCCCCCAGAAATAGATCGCTGGGATTGAGAGTGGCAAGCACCTTCTTGCCGGCGACAATCTGGAGCTCGCCGGAGACGATGTAGTAGAGGAAATTCGACTCCTCCCCCTCAGTAAAGACCGTTTCCCCATCTTTAAAATTCGTCACCTTTTCGGAGAAGGCCTGGGGAAGGATGTTGCTCTCGTTCAATTGATGGCCTATCTCTATGCGCACTTCGTTGCCGGCATCGTTGTAGGTCAGGTCCTGGACATAATGATCGGCCATCATGATTCCCCGCCCATGGAGGTCGAGGTAGTTTTGCTCTGTGATCTTTTTTTTCCGATTACGCCAATCGAAGCCCTTTCCCTCGTCTTTGATCGTGATATGAGTCTTCTTAGGCGTAATCGTGTAGGTGACGTACACCTTCTTTTTTTTAATTCTCTCGTCTTTGTTTTTGAGCCGAATAAGGGAAAAGATATCTTTGCCCGATTCCAGCCAGGCGCTCTTCTCTTCGTATGTTATCTGACAGTTCCCGTGCTCGATGGCGTTGATGAGGAGCTCCATGAGAGCCACGAGAAGCCTGTCCTGATCATCCCGGCTGATATGGTTTCCGTTGTAAAGGTAGTTGGACAGGAGGTAGGCGTATGTTTTTACGTCGAAGGGATCGTTGTCGATGATAAAAGACCCCGATATTGAAGAGAGGAGTTGGGTCTGCAGCGCTCTTTGGAAGATGATCTGTCTGTTTGCGTTTAGGATTCGGATGACCCTGGGGAAATTGAAGTCGAACTCGGAGGTTCCTATTAGAGCAATGAGATTGTAATCCTTCATCTGCTTTTCGAGGGCTTCCTCTTTGGCTTCGCTGTGAATGGCGATTATTCCCCCATAGTGAAGCCACGGATCATCTTTTATAATGCTGAGGATCTGATTCATCGGGATCACCGTATCCGAGAGGTTGAATATCGTGATTTCGGGAAGCTCGTAGTTCAGGTATTCAAGGCACTTGGTCTTGTCCTGGAGAAAAACGGGCTCGAGCTCAGCCTTCAAAAATCTGCAGTGTTGGCTGATCTTTCGATTGAGCGTGTGATCGGTACTTAGTACGGCCATTTTGCCCATAGGTATTCACTAGACCATCGGCAGTTAAAGCGCAATTATTGATAGCGGAAATGATTATCCTTCTTCTTCAAGGACCAATTGAGTCTTTGACTCAACTTCGTTGAATTTGGCCTGGAGAATGGCATAGCCATTCTCCTAAGACGAA
>CAZLRN010000127.1:0-5798 GCA_964561715.1 uncultured Spirochaetales bacterium | reverse complement strand
TTCTCCTAAGACGAATTGCTTCAAAGAAGCAATTCGTCAGAGGTCCGAGAAATCCAGGGTGGCGAAATAGTCTTCCACTGTCTCCGCACGTCTTATCTGACGCACCGACCCATCGGATTGAAGAAGGAGCTCCGCAGATCGAAGCTTTCCGTTGTAGTTAAAGCCCATGGCGTAGCCGTGAGCCCCGGTGTCGTGTATAGTGAGTATGTCTCCAATTTCTATGTCAGGCAGGTTTCGATCGATGGCAAATTTGTCATTGTTTTCGCAGAGGGATCCCGTCACATCATAGAGCTTGTCGGGGCTCTCGTTTTCCTTACCTAGAACCGTAATATGATGGTAGGCGCCGTATATCGCCGGTCTCATCAGATGAGCCATGCACGCGTCTAGGCCGACATAGGATTTATATGTTTCTTTCTTATGTATAACCCGGGAGACGAGATATCCGTAGGGACCTGTAATCATTCGGCCACACTCCAGCCGAATTTTCAAGGGTGATAAGCCTCTGCCTAGAACAATCTCCTCGTAGGCCTTTTTAATACCTTGGGAAACATAAAAAATATCCACAGGCTTATCGCCGGGGCGATAGGGTATGCCGATTCCGCCGCCAAGGTTGACAAATTCAAAGCTTATTCCGACTGATTCGGAGATTTCGGCGACCAGCTCGAATAGCATGACCCCCGTGTCTATGAAGAACTCGGGATTCAGCTCATTGGAGATCACCATCGTGTGGAGTCCGAAACGGCTCACACCGCGGTCCTTACAGATTCTGTATCCCTCGAAGAGTTGATCCCGGGTGAATCCGTATTTCGCCTCCTCCGGCTTTCCGATTATCGGATTTCCCTCACGAGAGGGACCGGGGTTGTAACGAAAACAGATGAGTTCCGGCAGTCCCCAGGTCTCTCTCTCCAAATATTCGATGTGGGAGATGTCGTCCAGGTTGATGATAGCCCCCATCTCTTTAGCTTTCTGGTATTCAGCGGCCGGTGTGTCGTTCGAACTGAACATGACATCCTCGCCTGATATGCCGACCTTCTCAGTCAGTATGAGCTCCGGAAGAGAACTGCAGTCTGCTCCGAATCCCTCTTCCATGAGGAGCTTGAGGATATAGGGATTTGGATTGGCTTTGATGGCGAAGTGCTCTTTGAATCCGGGATTCCAGGAGAATGCCTCGAGTAGGCGCCTGGCGTTCGCGCGAATCGCCTTTTCATCATAGATATGAAAAGGCGTCGGGTAGGCCTCGGCTATTTTCTCGATCTGTTCTTTGGTAAAAGGCGGCGGCTTCATATTATCTCCCTACTATCTTCGATCAGGCCTGGGATTTTGAGTCCTTCGGTTCCT
Organism: uncultured Spirochaetales bacterium; assembly: GCA_964561715.1. Taxonomy (GTDB): domain Bacteria; phylum Spirochaetota; class Spirochaetia; order SZUA-6; family CAZLRN01; genus CAZLRN01. The sequence goes on along the minus strand of CAZLRN010000127.1, from coordinate 4,460 downwards.
CCTCTATGAGGCGGAGCCCCAGCTCTTTGAGTTGGGCGGGGTCCACTTCAGAGGGACACTCATCCATCGGAGAGGCGGCAACGGTGTTTTTGGGAAAAGCGATTACATCGCGAATCGTAGATTCCCCTGCCATCAACATGACAATCCGATCCAGGCCGGGCGCGATACCACCGTGGGGCGGAGGGCCATAGCGAAAGGATCTCAATAGGAAACCGAACCTTCGCTCTGCCTCCTCTTCGGAGAATCCCACGATGTTGAAGATCCGACGTTGGAGCTCCGGGTCGTGGATTCTGATCGATCCCGATGCGAGCTCTACTCCATTTCCGACAAGGTCGTAAAGGTCACCCTTTACACTTCCTGGATCCTTTTCGAGGGTGTCGAGATACGATGCCTGGGGCATAGTGAACATATGATGGGCCGGGTCCCACTTGCCCTCCTCCTCGTTCCACTCGAAGAGTGGAAAGTCGACAATCCAGCAAAAATTAAAGTCCGGAGTCGATTTAGCAGAATCAGTCTCTGTAGTCGACGCTGTCAAACCCGGGCTTTTCCCGAGGCGGGTTCGTATAGCTCCCATGGACGTGCAGGCCGTTTTCCAATCTGAGCCCACCAGCAGAATCAAATCGCCATCCTTGGCATGCAGACTCTCCACAATCCGATCCTGTATCTCGGCGTAAAACTTAGAAACCCCTCCCTCCAGGCCCTGATCTGTCACCTTCATCCACGCCAGTCCCTTTGCGCCATATATCTTGGCCACGTCTTCCAGCTCAGAGATCTGCTTCCGGGAATACGAGCCGAGATTCGGCACTCGAAGTGCACGGACCGCGCCACCCTCCTTAAGAACGTTTTGAAATACCTGGAACGTACCTTCACCGGCCCACTGAGAGGCATCCAGGAGAGGGAGGTCGAACCGGAGATCCGGTTTGTCCGTGCCGTAGCGATCCATCGCTTCCGCATAAGAGAGTCGCGGGAAAGGAATCTGAAGCTCGATCTGAAGAGTCTTTTCGAAGACATGGCGCAGCATGCCTTCGATCAGAGAAAAGACATCCTCCTTTGAAACAAAACTCATCTCGATATCGATCTGGGTATGTTCTGGCTGTCTGTCTCCTCGGGCATCCTCATCACGGAAGCAGTGGGCTATTTGAAAGTATCGATCGAAACCGGAAACCATGAGCAACTGCTTGTAGAGCTGCGGAGATTGAGGAAGGGCATAGAAAAGGGAACGTTGAATCCGTGAGGGCACGAGAAAGTCTCTTGCCCCCTCGGGGGTCGACCGTATCAGGGTAGGGGTCTCGATTTCGTAGAAGCCCTGTCCCACCAGGTATTCTCTTACGGCGAAGGTGACCTCATGCCTCAATTTGATGTTCCTCTGCATCGTAAAGGATCTGAGATCGAGATAGCGATAACGAAATCTCAAGTCCTCCTTCGCCTCACTTCGCTCGTTCACCATGAAAGGAAGAGTTTCGCTCTTTGAAAGAATTGTGATTTTAGTCGCCAGTACTTCAATCTCCCCCGTGGCCATACGGGGATTCACCATTTGCTCCGGTCGCCTCCGAACCGTACCCTCGACGGCAATACAGTACTCGAATTTAAGCTCTGAGGCTGTTGCAGCCAATGCGGCGTCGGAATCGGGATCAAATACTACCTGTGTGATCCCATATCGGTCTCTGAGATCGACAAACTTGATCCCGCCGTGATCTCTGAGTCTATGAACCCAGCCGTTGAGAACCACGCTTTTCCCAACGCTCTGGAGGGTCAGGGAGCCACAATCTATGGTTCTTTTCATCTCTTCCATATGGGCATGAATCTATCCTTTTAGGCTAGCCTACGCAATACAGAGACCGGGATCTTACCCGATAGCAAATCTTATCGTTGGCTGTGCCCACAACCCAAACAATTTAGCCTATTTTCTATAATGCATGCCAACTACTTGCTCCGCAAGCTGCTTGCGGAGCAAGCTGCTTGCAGAGCAAGCTGCTTGCAGAGCAAGCTTGTGGCAATTACTTCGCAAAATCTTGTTGAAAAACAAGATTTTGCTCCATAATTGCAGATGGGATCGAAGGTTATTCAGAGAGCCATCTAGTCCGCATTTCTCACTAACATTAGCAATGCTCATCATATGCGGACTATAGATTGTTTTAGTGATGTCAAGAGGTTTTCGAGTTTTTATCTTATTTCGCCCATCTACAATACAACTCGTTCCCATATATACAATTACCATTGTCATAACCTGATCTGTGAGAAAACCGCACTAGACGAAGAGAAGAGTCAAGATACCCAGCGGCACAAGGTAGAAGCTGAAAAAGTAGAGTAGGCCGCGTTTCACGATTCGGAGCAGAAGGAGGAGGGAGAGCAGGCCTACAACGAAGGAGGTGAGCAGGCCGGCCGCCAAAACCAAGGGATCGATGGCGAGAGCCTCTATATCACCTATTTTGTATGCCACAGCGCCGAGAATCGCCGGTATCGAAATGAGAAAGGAATACTCCCCCGCTCGCTCTCTGCTCATGCCCGCCGAAAGGGAAGCGCTTATTGTGATGCCGGATCGGGAGATTCCCGGCAGGACTCCGATTCCCTGGGCGATTCCCGTAACGACTCCTTCCTTGATCCCAATGTCGCCGTACTGCTTTGAGCCTTTGAAAAAGCGGGAGAGAACCAGAATGACTGCTGTGAGAAGGAAGAGAACTGAGACGACCTTCGGCGTCATGGCGAAATGATCCTCTATCTTTGCCAGACCGTATCCTACGATCGCCGTGCAGACCGTGGCGACACAAATCACTCCCAGGAGGCGTAGATTTTCTTTGTCCTCCGGACCTTTTTTGCCTCTGATGCCTTTTGAAAGCGATATGAGAAGCCCAGCTATTCTCTTTCGGAACACAATCAAGATTGCCGCAAGTGTAGGAATGTGCATGAGAACATCGAAGAGGATCGGAATGTCCCCGAAACCCATAAGATAACGGGCAACGGCAAGGTGTCCCGAGCTCGAGACGGGAAGGAATTCTGATACACCCTGAATGAATCCCAGGAGCACGGATTCTAGGAGACTCATCGATTCGTTCATAGCCAGTCCATTGATCGCTGCACGGCTTTTTCCCAGAAGCCGCAGAGCCTCTTTCGCTTCTCAGCTGACATACGGGGCTCAAACTGCTTCTTTGCCGCCCAGTTTTGCCTCAGCACGTCCTCACTCTCCCAGAAACCGGTCGCAAGACCCGCAGCATAGCAAGCACCGAGTGATGTGGTTTCAGCAATGGATGATACGATAACGGGGATGCCGAGAATATCCGCCTGGAACTGCATCAGCAGGTCATTTGCAACCATGCCACCGTCGACCTTCAGCGAAGGTACGTGTTGACCCGTATCCTTCTGCATGGCTTCGAAGATATCCCGGGTCTGGAAGGCGGTCGATTCGAGCACAGCCCGGGCGAGGTGAGACTTATTGGTTGCGTGAGTTATTCCAGCGATGACTCCTCTCGCGTTGCTCTTCCAGTAGGGTGCAAAGAGGCCAGAGAAAGCCGGAACGTAGTAAATGCCGCCGTTGTCCTCGACCTCTTTTGCCAGTGCCTCGATCTGGGGCGATTCTTTTATAAGACCCAGGTTATCCCTGAACCACTGAACGAGAGCTCCCGTGACGGCGACGGAGCCTTCGAGCGCATAAACGGCCGTTTCTTCGCCGAGCCGATAAGCCACTGTTGTGATGAGGCCGTACTGCGACGGGATCGGTTTTTCCCCCGTATTGGTCAGCATAAAGCAGCCCGTTCCGTAGGTGTTCTTGGCCTCTCCGGGTTTGTAGCAGGCCTGGCCAAAGAGGGCGGCCTGCTGATCTCCCAGAATTCCCGTAAGGGGAATCACACCTTTGAATGGGCCTTCTTCTGTGGTGCTGCCGTAGGTTTTTGGTTCCGACGATGGACGAATTTCCGGCAGCACGTTCGGAGGAATATCGAACACCTTGAGCAGTTGCGCATCCCAGGAGAGCGTTTCGAGGTCGAGGAGCAGAGTCCTGCTCGCGTTGGTCACATCTGTAATATGCTTGCCCCCCTTGGGACCACCCGTTAGCCACCAGAGCAGCCAGGTGTCGATATTGCCGAAATAGACCTCCCCGCGATTGGAAGCTTCTCTCAACCCATCGACGTTTTGAAGGAGCCAGGCGAGCTTGGTCGCCGAGAAATAAGTAGAGACGGGAAGCCCAGTTGTACCCCTAAAACGGTCTATGCCGCCCTCGGAGATGAGCTCCTCGCAGATATCCTTCGTACGGGTATCCTGCCATACAATGGCGTTGTGGTATGGCCTTCCGGTTTTTGGGTTCCAGACTACAGTCGTTTCACGCTGGTTCGTGATGCCAACCGAATCGATCTCTTCAGGGCCGGCTTTGGCTTGCCGCAAGGCCCCTTCGATCACCTTTTGGGTGCTTTCCCAAATGCTCGTCGGATCGTGTTCGACCCATCCTGCTTGAGGGAAGATCTGCTTGT
>CAZLRN010000126.1:9322-10602 GCA_964561715.1 uncultured Spirochaetales bacterium | reverse complement strand
GCGTCCATCGATGAGCAGGCTTCCCCCTTGAAATTCATAGAAACGGGCGATGAGTCGTGCAAACCTTCTCTTCACGGCACCGGTGTGTCCAACAAAAGCGACGGTTTCTTTCGGCCGGATGGAGAGGTTGAACTTGTCTAGGACGATCTCCTTACCGGTGTAGGTGAAGGTGAGGTCACGAAACTCTATGGCTCCCTCCAATTTGTTGACAGGCTCATCGCCATTCTGGATGACCTTCGGATCGGCATCGATGAGGGCAAAGACTCGCTCAGCAGCCGAGAGCCCGTCCTGAAACTGGCTCCAAAAGGAGGCAATGCCTATCAGGGGCCACCAGAAGAAGGCTACGGCCTGCATAAAGAGGTACCACTCTCCAGGGCTCATTGTTCCTGCACGAACAGCCAGGCCCCCTGTGTAGATCAGCAGCCCCACCCCCAATCCGGACGCCAAGCCCAGGATAGGAAAGATCCCACTGAACACAAGGCCTCTGCGCAGTCCTACCCTGTACGCCTGGCGGTTGTTGTCCGAAAAGTCTCGGTATAGAGTCGGCTCCTGGCGAAAGGTCTTGGCCACCGTGATCCCGCTGATAGACTCCTGGGTTTGGGCATTGATGGTCGCCGTCACCCTCTTGGCGTGCCTGGTTACCTTCCGCGCAATCTTGCGAAAACCGAGGGCGACGAAAAAGGCCACTGGCGCCATAGCCAAAAGCAGCAAGGTGAGCCTTGCGTTAATGGTTAAAAGCCATACCATGAGCAATCCTACGAGGAGAAACTGGCTCAGCAGATCAATTACCAGAGAGACGACATTGGAGAAATCCTGGGTATCCGATGTGATACGGCTAACGATCTTGCCTGACGGATGCTCATCGTAGAAGGAGAGGTCGTGTCCGATGGTTTTGTTGAAGACATCTTCGCGGAGCTTGAGAACGACGTCTCCGATGACACGGGCCGATATCATCTGTTTGAGATAATTGAACAGCCAGGCAGCCGCACCGAAGAGCAGGACCCCGGCACCGAGAAGCAGCATAGTGATCGTTGCCGGATTTCGTGATACGGCATCGATTGCCTTTGAGATGATAATGGGTCCCGCCGTTCCGGCAACGGAGTTCAGAGTCAGAACCAGCGAAACTATCACGATTTTCCTGGCGTGGGGACGGAAATAATCGATGATCCGCTTCAGAAGGTCTGAGTCGCGGTAGCTGCGATCGTAATCTTCGGATTCGAGTCCGTCCAGTATAAATCCCATTCAAATCTCCTCTAGCTTTGTCTCAAAACTAAGCTTTG
>CAZLRN010000126.1:0-9222 GCA_964561715.1 uncultured Spirochaetales bacterium | reverse complement strand
GGTAATCCACGCATCGCTCCATAAGCTGCTCGTGGGTTCCGCAGTCGATCAGCTCTCCCCGCCGAAGAACGAGAATCTTGTCGGCCCACCGGATCTGACTGAGCCGGTGGGTAATGATGAAGGTCGTTCTCTGGCTGCTGATGCGACGCATGGCCTGCTGGATCAGATCCTCCGTTGCGCTGTCTATGGCGCTGGTGCTGTCGTCGAGAATGAGAATTCTCGGATCGCAGAGGAAGGCTCTGGCTATGGCGATCCTCTGTTTCTGCCCTCCAGAGAGGGTGACTCCCCGCTCGCCGACCATGGTTTTGTAGCCGTCGCTGAAACCGGCAATAAAATCGTGGGCCTGGGCCTCCCTTGCTGCTTTGATCACATCCCCGTTATCAGCATCGGAACAGCCAAAGGCGATGTTCTCGCCAATACTTCTCGAAAAGAGAAAGACGTCCTGCTCGATAGTGGAGATCTGGGATCGAAGAGACTCGAGGCTCCATTCCTTTACATCTACGTCATCGATCAGCACTCTGCCCTCGGAGGCTTCGAAGATCCGGTTTATGAGGCGGCTCAGCGTGGTCTTGCCTGATCCGGTCTGTCCGACAATCGCCACAGTCTGGCCGGGCTCTACGGCAAAGCTTATATTCTTCAGCACAGGTTTGCCGTTGTAGCGGAAGCTCAGGTTTTCGTAAGTTACCTTGGCTTCAGCGGACTTGGTAAGACCCGTTCGGTTTTCGTCGAGCTCCGTCTCAGTGCTGATCATTTCGAGGATTCTTTCAGCGCTGGCTACTCCGAGCTGAACGAGGCTGAACGAATAGATGGAGATGAAGGTGGCGAAGCGAAGGGTTCCCATGAGACCCATAAAAGCGACCACGTTGCCGAGGCTGATTGCACCGGCTCTCCACAAAAGAAGGCTATGGAGAAATCCTCCCGCAAAGGCGACACTGAAGACCAGCATCGGCCAAAACCGGGCTTGAATCATGCCTTCCCTGACGAAGTACTTGCGAAAGAGCCTGGCGTTGTGGACGAAACGCCTCCATTCGTAGGGCTCCTGGGCGTTGGATTTGACGACCTCAACGCCCGAAATCGCTTCGGTGAGCCCTGCGTTCATGGCGCCGAACTGCTCGCGCTGCGCGATGCTCACCGGCTTGAGCCTTCGGGCATAGTCACCGAGGGTGAAGATCAGGGCGACCGTGAAGAGGAGCGGAACGAGGAGCAGACGAAAATTTAGGGTTCCTATGAGAATAACGGGGACAACGAGGGCCAGGCCTCCGTCGACGATCAGCATCGAACCGGGATTGAGCATCATGTTCAGCGCTCTCACATCGTTTATCGCCCTGGCCATGATATCGCCGATTTTCTGCCTGCCGTGGAAGGTCTGGCTCTTTCCGAGCAGGTTGATATAGAGCTCGTCCCGGGAGTCCCGCTCTATTCTCTGGGCCAGGAACTCGATGGAAAAATTGCGGACAAGGCCCGTTATTCCCTGCACCGAAGCCGCTCCAACGACTCCGATGACAGCGACGAGCAGAGCCGAAAGCTGCCAACCGGTAGAGGAAATGACGTCGAATCCCCGGCCCACGTAGATCTGGATATAGCTGTAGCCCATATTGTTCACAATCGAAGCGGCGATCGTGATCAGGGGCAGGAGGGGATAGCGCGACAGGTGGGAAAGCACCCATCGAAAAGGAGTGGCGTGGTTGTAGCCGTGCTCCCCTTCGACTCTAAACTCTCGTCTCTTCATAGTGCGATAAAAATAACGGTTTTTGCATCAGGATTCAAATATTCCTGAGGAGATCTAATGCCGCTTTCTTAATAGGCCATCGGAGGGCCGGGTGCGAAGCCCGTGACAATCTAGGCTCGGGCTGCTATTCTCCTTTCCATGGTAAAGAAATTTTCAGTGGGCAAAGCCGAGGTATGGTCTCTGAATATCGCGTCGGTAGAGCGGTCCTTCGAGCAGATAACTGAGATTTTCCCATCGGTTCCGACCGGCGAGTTGAAAGAGGCGTTTCGATCGGCAAGCATCGATGGCAAAGGTGAATCAATGGTATGGACTTACAACGCTGCCCTCATTCATCTGCCTGATCAATGCCTTCTCGTCGATACTGGATTTGGTTTCACCTCTGGTGATCAGGGAGTCGGCATGCTCGAGCTCCTGACAGAATCGGGCGTTGCATCCGACGAGGTTACCGCGGTCGTTATAACCCACGGGCACGGAGATCATGTCGGAGGGCTCGTCGAGGAGGGTCGTCCAAGCCTGGCCAAGGCTCGGCTGGTTATCAGTGATGCGGAGTATCGGTTCTTCATGGAGGGAGAGGCTGCTCGCGCTATGGGAGAGGAGGCGATACAAATTCAGAAAGCTGGATTTTCGGCCTATGCGGGTCGGATTGACCGCATCGAGCTTGATGGGGAGATCGCCGCTTCGGAAAGCGCCAGTGTCAGCGCGATTCCTGCATCGGGACATTCGCCCGGGCATATCGGGCTGGAGGTCGTATCGGAGGATCGTCGATTCTGGCTGCTCGTCGACACGCTGCACGCATCGTTTCAGCTGGAACATACGGACTGGTCGCCCCGTTACGACCGAGATCCTGGCCGAGCCGGCAGCATAAGATTCGAGCTCTTGAAACGAGCGGCACGGGAGGAAGTGCCGGTTTTGTTCTATCACCTCCCATTTCCCGGGGTAGGAAGGGTAAGGAGCGTGGGAGATGGATTCGCCTTTAGCGAGTACAGAGAGGAAAGATGAAGACACGCACTCTCGGCAGGACAGGCTTGGAGGTAGGTGAGCTCGGATTGGGCACGGAGTACCTCAACGGCCAGGATGCTTTGACCTATGATCGGGTTTTGAAGACCGCGGTTGATAGCGGAGCAAACTACATCGACGTTCTTTTCTCTTACCCCGATTACCGCGACCGACTGGGTGCAGCGATGCGCGGTATCCGCGAGCGATTTGTCGTTACCGGGCACATTGGCTGTGCGGAAACCAGCGGGCAGTATCGGAAAACCCGGGATGTTGCAGAGTGCCAAACGCTATTCGAGGATCTCCTCGCCCGCCTGGGAACCGATCGAGTGGAAGTGGTGATGATTCAATTCGTCGACACGGCGAAGGACTACGAGAGTATCATGCAGCCCGGGGGTCTCTACGAGCTGGCAATATGCATCTGCAGAGAGGGTAAGGCCCGCCATATCGGGATAAGCATTCATGAGTATGCGGTGGCCGAGAAGGCGGCTCGATCCGGTGATTTCGATGTTATCATGTATCCCCTGGGAATCATTCTCTCTCCCATTCCCAAAGATGAATTTCTTGCCTGCTGTGAGCAAAACCAGGTCGGCGTCGTAGCCATGAAGCCCTTTGGGGGAGGCAGGCTCTTCCGTCACGCCGATTCCCTCGGTATCAATCCGAGCCGCCTTATCGGGTATGCCCTCCTCGATTCGAGAGTTTCAACGGTCATTCCGGGTGTAAAAAGCGAGAGCGAGATGAAAGAGGCGGTCGAGGGAATCGAGGCATCTCCGAATCCTGCTGATTTCGCTAGCTATGCCGAACAGCTCCTAAAGGCGGGCAAGGGAGACTGCGTGTACTGCAACCACTGTCTGCCCTGTCCGGTTCAGATCAACATTGGTGAGACCCTCATGTTGCTGGACTGGGCGAGAGAGAACGATTCGTCAGAAACCCGGGATTCCTATGCAAAGCTCCAGGTCAAGGCTTCGGCCTGCACTGCTTGCGGGGTGTGCGAGAAGCGGTGTCCCTTTGGTGTTTCCGTTGTGCAAAAGATGAAAGAGGCGGTTCAGCTATTCGGATCCTGACGTTGGATGAAGAGAAGACGAAGCCTTTGATAGATGACGTGAGTCGATTCAGAAACAGCATACGCCGGCGATCCCTCAGGAACCCTGGACAGCCCAAGGTAGCGGTGTTATGCTCGAATCGTCACAATGGTTCAATTTCTATTCTTTTTTTTGATGCTCGCTTTTTTGACAGCCGGTCCACCTGGGGTAGCACAGGAACAGAGTGCATCTGACCTTTTGGACGAATTGGACGAAGCCGAGCTTGAGGCCGAGGAGACGGCTGAAACGGCTTCACTCTTTGATCAGTTTATTGACCACTTCAGAGGAAAGCACGTCCTTCGATACGAATTCTCTCTCGAAGAAATGGATATACGAGAGAGCCCGCCCCCACCGCAGACCTTGCCCTTCGAACCGGACACCCAGCAGCACATTTTCGAGTACAGGCACGAATTCGAAACCTTCGTTGCCGGCGAATGGCTGCGTTTCGACCTGGCGGGATGGCTCGGCTTCGGCAATCAGAGGGACGGCTACCGTTCGCGCCTCGCTGAAGTCGAAGATTGGAGCTGGGAGAACATCTTCCAGGACAGGAGCTACCAGAGAAACTACCTGCAGGTAAGTGAGCTGTACTTCAGTTTCTTCTCCCCCCGAGTGGACGTGGCGGTTGGTAAGAAGATTCTGGTCAACTCTCTCTCTTCTCTCTATAGTCCCGCTGACCTGTACTACGCGAAGGATCTCTACGACCCTCTGGATGAGCGGAAGATCGGCAAGCTTCTTCTACAGCTCGACCTGAAGCTTGGCGACCTGGCGCTAACAGGGGTTATCTTTCCCGTCTACCAGGGGGACAAAATCAACCCCCGATTCAGGTGGAGCTACGATGCGGTTATGGACGCCCTGGACCGCAATCAGCTTCTCTACTCGGAATCCTATTATCCGGATATCAGTTTCGAAAACATAAGCTACTTTGTCAGACTCAAAGGACCCGTGTACGGCGTGGACTTCCTCGCCTCCCTTTTCCACGGTATTGACGAAGCTTTGGTCTCAAAGATTACAGGACCACTCCCCCTCGACAAAGTGGGGGAGGTGGTTCCCGTTTTCCAGTCTGCCCTGGGCTTTGCCGCAGCCATCGGAAAGATGGAGCTCCATGGCGAGGCCCTGTTCAACCACTCTTATGAGGCCCGGGACGATGATTACCTGAGATACGTCGCCGGTTTCATCTTCACAATCGATGATTGGCTTGAGGGAACCTTCCTCGACAGGATCGAGCTGACCTTGGAATATGCGGGAGAATGGCTCCTCAGAGAGCAGTCGAACCCCGGCTATACCGACAGCACCGAAGCCAGGCGCCTTTACAAAAACGATATACTCCAGAGGATTCTCATCCAGATCAACGAGGATCTCTCAGCAGAGATAGCTACTCAATTCGAGCTCAATCATATCGGCTTTATCTTCGGCTCTGCCGTTACCTACATTCCGGTAACAAACCTGGAGATAGAGGTCGCTTTCCAAATATACCGGCCACCCGCCGGAAGCGATTATTATGACTGGCAGGACAACACCCGGATTTTTACTGTAGCCACCTACAGCTACTGATCCGGAAGTCGCCTGATGGAGGAGCGTGAAATGAGAAGACAAAAAAAACGAGCATTCTTCACGACACTGGGTATAGTTGCCGCTTTGGCAGCGGCACTACCTGTTTTCTCCGAGCCCACCGCCAGAGAGATCATGGAGGAGCAAAAGGACAGGCATGATACAAGGACGGAAGTCACAACGGAAATCATGCTTTTGGTTGACAAGGACGGCAACAGGGAACAGAGGGTGGTGAGGAATTATTCAAAGAAAGTGAAGGAGGGAGAGAACAGATTCCTCGTCGTCTTCCAGCAGCCCGCCTCCGTTAGAGGCACGGCTCTTCTCACCTGGGATTACGAGAAGAGGGATAATGATCAGTGGATGTACTTGCCTGCCCAAAAAAAGTTAAGACGTGTGGCAGGAAACAGCAAGCGCGGCTCTTTTATGGGAACCGACTTCACCTTCGAAGACCTGGATCCCGAGGAGTTGGACAATTTCGACTATAGGATTCTCCGGCAGGAGCCTGTCGAAGGCGAGGAGTGCTGGGTGATCGAGGCCGTTCCTTCCAATTCCGAGACGGAGCGCTCAAGCGGCTACGCGAGGCGTGTGTTATGGGTGAGAAAGGATATCTACTTCACGGTTAGGATCGATTTTTATAACAGACGGAACGTTCTTATAAAGACCCAGACAAACCATGATCTCATTAATATCCGGGGCAAACTGTGGCGCTGCCAGAAAACCCTGATGAACAATCTTGAGAAAAACCATAAAACACTGTTGGGCATCAAATCCAGGCAAATCGATGGATCCATCGACAGCGAGGTGTTTACCGAGCGTTTCATCCTCGCAGAAAGGCATCTGCAGCTCGACTAATGGGCGAGAATGCGTAGAGTCATCGAATTCAGTCAGAAACATCCCATTCTGATCATTACCGTGTTGGCTGCCGGAGCGATCCTGGCCAGTTTAGGAGCAGGCAGGTTGTGGATCGATTCTTCGACAAAATCCATGATGATGTTGAAGGATCCGGATCTGGCTTACTACTACGAGACTCGCGAGAAGTTTGGGTCGGACTCGATGATGATCATCTATGTGGAAGACGAGCACCTCTTCACGGTTGAAAAGCTCAAAGAGCTCGATTCCCTTGTTAGCGACCTTGGTGAGGTTCCTGGCGTACGGCGATCGGAGAGTCTCTTCTCTGTGTGCAACTTGAAGAACACGGAAGGATTTCTGGACAACAATCCCTTGCTGGAGGCGATCCCTGCGACGGATGAGGAAGCGGAGGCGGCAAAAAAAGATGCCTTGAAGAATCCCCTTCTTGTGAACAGCCTCATTTCAGAGGATGGGACGAAAACAGCAATCAATCTCTATCTGGAGCTGGAAGGTCCCGAGGGTCAGGATCTCAAGCGCGCTACGGCTGTGGGCGTAGCAGATCGCGTAGAGCGGTACGGAGAGGCGTTTGACGTGATTTTCGAGGTCGGGACTCCCTATACGGAAAAGTCCCTCACCGACACGATAACCGGTGATATGCAGATTCTACTGCCCCTCGCCCTCGTAGCCCTTCTGGTCATGCTATTCGTCACGACGGGTTCCCTAAACGGTGCTCTTCTGCCCTTGATCAGCTCCTCCCTGAGCATTCTCTACACATTGGGGTTCATGGGGTTTTTAAACTTGCCCTTTAATCTTCTGACCTTTACCATCCCCATCCTTGTGATCGTGATCGGCTCGACAGAGGACGTTCACATCCTCTCAGCATACGAGGAGGGACTGCACGAGAGGGGCAACAGAAAGGACGCCATCCTCCATATGGCCCGGAGCATCGGGATTCCGATTCTGCTTACCGCTCTTACGACCTTCCTGGGCTTCCTCTCGATTTCGTTAAACCGTGTTCGTGCTCTCATACAGTTCGGCATCGCCGCGGGATTCGCCCTGCTTGTCAATCCGCTCATAACCGTCACATTTGCGCCCATTTATCTCTCCTGGTTCGGAGCAAAACGCGAAAAACGCAAAAGGGGAACACGCGGGATTTCGGCAAAGGTGCTGCGAGCTCTCTCTGATAAGATCGTCTCTCTCTTGTCCCGCCGAAAAGAAATCGTGCTGGTAGGCTTCGCAATTGCTGCTATCGGAATAGGCGCCTTCGGTTATCGAATGAGGGTGAACAACGATACCATACATTTCTTTAAGAAAGACTCGCCGGTTATCACAAGGACCGAAGCCATGCATCGGGAGCTCGCCGGTACATTCACCTTTTTCATCCGCTTCACGAGCAACAGGCGCGATAGCTTTCGAGATCCGTATTTCATGAAGAAGGTGGCTGCGGTGCAAGAGCTCATGGCCGCGGAGTACGACTTCGACAAGACTATCTCCATAGCGGATTTTATCAAGCTAACGAACAGGGAATTCAATTTCGGTGATCCCCGCTACTATGACGTTCCGGATTCAGAAGAGCTTATCTCCCAGTACGCGCTTTTTTTGCATCGTAACGAGATCGAGTCCTACGTCACGCATGACTGGAGCGAGGCGAATATCATGGTCCGGCACAACATCACATCCTCCGACGAGCTGAGGGGCGTGCTGGCTCAGTTGAAACGGGACATCTCGAGGATCCTGGCAGAGCCGTCGGAGGAGGCACCTGCTGTGGCGTCCGTGAGCAAAGAAACCGCAGATATTCAAACAGGTGATGCCGAGGCCCTCCTGGATAGCCTCCTCGAAGAGGATCTGGCGGCCGAGCCTACCGAGCCTGAGGAGAAGATACAGATCACCTTTGGAATCACAGGCGAGGAAATCGTGCTGACCAAGGCAGGGGATAAGATTGCCTCCAGCCAGGCGATTAGTATCGCAGTCTTGCTGATCACCATTCTGATCATAATGACCATTGTATTTACCCACATCAAAGCAGAGATGCTCTCTCTCGTACCCAACCTCTTTCCCATTGCCATGTTTTTCGGGATCATGGGCATTTTCGATATTCCCCTGAACCTAGGTACGTGCATGGTAGCGGCCATCGCGATCGGGATATCCATTGACGATACCATCCACTTCATGACTCGCTTCAACCAGGAGATGCGGCAAGTCCAGGACAAGACAGAGGCTTTGGGGAGGGTCATCCGTGCTGAGCTGAGACCCATCGTCTCGACTTCTATCGCCCTTTCCTTAGGATTTGCCATTCTCGGCCTTTCCCATCTTATACCGATTGTTTATTTCGGAATTCTTTCGGCTATCGTCGTGATCTGCGCGCTTTCGGCAGACCTCCTTCTTACACCCCTTCTGCTTACCTCCGCTCAATTCATCAACCTCTCTGAGATCGCGAGTTTGAGGATTGCATCGGAGTTGAAAGACGCCCCCATCTTCGAGGGAATGAACCTCTTCCAGATAAAGAAATTCGTGCTCCTAGGCCAGGTCGTCGAAGCGGAGGCGGGTGAGGTGATCATGCAGTATGGGGAGAAACGGAGTCATATGTGTATCCTATTAAGCGGAAAAATACGGGTCTTCCGGCCCGCCGCCGCGGAAGAGGGCAAAACCGTATTCCTGGCGGATCTGGGCCCGGGGGCGATCTTCGGAGAGATTTCCATGCTGCGTAAGAGACCACGCTCCGCCAGCATCGTGGCGGAACGGCCGGTTTCCTATCTGCGGATTGACTGGAAGGGATTCAAGCGGATCAGCCGGTCCTCTAAAACCATTGCGAACAAGATCACTTTCAACATAGCGAGGATCTTGGGCGAGAGGCTTGTAGAAGCGGGTGAGCGCATTCGGGCATAGGGCGCTTTCCGACTGCAAGCGGCTGCGATCAGAGTCATCGTTTTATGCCTGCCAAGGTGGTAACGTCGAATCTCTCGGTAGGGCTATTCGGATCCTGACGGGTCCTCGCTCTTTCTCCTGCAAGAAGGCGCCCTC
>CAZLRN010000125.1:0-10602 GCA_964561715.1 uncultured Spirochaetales bacterium | reverse complement strand
GATCCGGATAGCATCTGCTGATGTTTCTGCGCGGATATTGGTTATTTTGACTGCCAGAAGCTCCGGAGCTCCGATAAATTTGATTTTAGCGGGAACAATCGTTTTGTTTCTGAAGGGAATGAAGATTTTGTAGCTCTCACCCTCGGGAGATTCGACTATAACGGCGTAGTAGTAGGACTGAGTATCAGGTGGATAGTCGATGTAGGACTGCTCTCCATATGCGACTCGCGCCAGCTGCAGGGCCTGCTGGATATTCCTGTCGGTAATCTCAGCTGTGTGGCGGTAGACTATATTGACGCCTTTGATATCCGGCGAATCCCGCCACGTCAGAACGATGCTCGTTTCTTGCTTCGTCGCTTTGAGGCGCGAAACAAATGGCGCAAAAACCACATCTTTCTCAGCTGTCGCATCGGAAGACTGCGCTCCAGCTACAGAAGCGATAAGGAGAATCAGAAAGAGCGCCAAAGCTTTTACCATCATGTTATTGTAATCGGCTTCTCTCCATTTTGTCCATAGAAAAAATCCTGAGGACTCCCCGGCCTGAGTCTGGGGGTTTGACAGGGTATGAGGGAGAGATTAAATTAGGGCTGTGTTTGTTGCGGTCACGTGTGAATGCTCTTCAGACGATCACAGGCTTGCGGTCTTTGACGTGCTGCGCCAGTACGGATTCAAGATGGTGTTGCAGGATGTACACGAATCAACTGCGATCAGCGAAACGACCCTTAATCGGCTGAAGAGAGATTTGGACCGCGTTACTGACTCATTCGATGTTATACGTCTTTACCAGTTTCCGATAGAAGGTACGCTGGCGATCACTGCACTGAAGGAAAAGAAATGGCGGCGCTTCAAGGTGATGACCGCCGGTTAGCCGCTCGTTCCAGTAGCCTGCTTGAGCGGCATACCGATCGAGTGTTCGAGGAGGCGATATTTGTTAGAGGATTATCAGCTTAGGATCACATCTTTAGGTGTCGAGATAGAAGAAACCTGGGGGCATCTTTGACCCCAGGGGGTTGCAGGAGGAGATTTCTGCGTTGGAGAAAGAGTCTGCGCGTCCTGGTTTTTGGAATAACCGCGAAAGAGCCGAAGAGGTTCTTGCCCAATTGAAAAAGAAAAAGAGCCGCCTCGATCCCTGGATGGCGCTTAAGTCCGGATTTCAGGACCTCACAGATCTGTTCGAGCTGGCGGTCGAGGAGAATGACGAAAGCCTCGAAAAAGATATAGAAGAGTCTCTCGCGCAGCTAGAGAGCAGATATAGAGATATCCGGGTGTTCGAATTCCTCTCCGGCGAAAATGATCCCAACTCCGCGTTTCTCACAATCCACTCGGGGGCGGGAGGGACCGAAGCGTGCGATTGGGTCAGTATGCTGCTGCGAATGTACTCCCGTTGGATCGAACGCCATGGTATGAAATCTGAGATCGTCGACCTCCTCGAAGCAGAGGGGGGCCTCAAATCTGTGACGGTTCATGTCGTGGGTGAGTATGCCTACGGTTACCTCAAGAGCGAATCAGGCATACATCGGCTGGTTAGAATATCCCCCTTTGATTCGAACCGTCGACGCCATACATCCTTTGCCTCGGTTTTTTGTGTTCCAGAGCTCCAGGATGACATCGAGGTGGATATCAATCCTGATGATTTGCGAGTCGACACCTACAGAGCGCAGGGAGCTGGTGGGCAGCATGTCAACAAGACTGATTCTGCTGTACGCATCACCCACCTCCCAACGGGAATTGTCGTCCAATGCCAGAACGAGAGAAGCCAACACAAAAACAAAGCTATGGCGATGAAGGTTCTCAAATCGCGGCTCTATGAGCATTTCAGAGAAGAGCGTGATAAGGAACGGAAGGAACTGGAAAAATCAAAAAAAGATATTTCCTGGGGCAATCAAATAAGGTCCTATGTCTTTCAACCCTATACGATGGTCAAGGATCACAGGACTAAGGTAGAAACAGGAAACGTTCAGGCAGTGATGGATGGCGAGCTGGATTCCTTTATCGAGGAGTACCTCAAACTTGCTTGGTCCCAGAATAACTAAACTTTGTGTGCTTCTTTCACTAATAGCAATTTCCCAGGCTCTAAGAGCCCAGGACAGCGTTCTGTGGGATAAGTCGCTGTTTCTTCTGAAGACCATCCCGGAAGAAACAAGAGAAGAGTGGAGAGTAGGCTTCTCGTCATTTCTACCGCTCTCCCTGGCAAAGGAAAATCGCTATCTGTCGAACTCAGTTCCGCTTATGTTGAGGGAAGAGCTGAAGCCTCTCGATGTGCACCGTCTGAGCAGTCAAGAGATCGAGGCCCGTCGCAGAGAGATCATCAAGATCCAGATAAACGACTACCTTCAGGACCTGAAGGAGATAGAGCAGGAAGAGAAAGAGCTGCTACTGAGCCGGGATACAGATCCGTACAATTCTCAAACGGTGCGCAAAACTCTTATCGAGCTGTCTCGCAAAAAGAGAGCTCTAACAGAGGCGGTCCAGTGGCTGGAGATGTTGCCGAGAGATCAGGTCCTAGTTGGTGATGAGAAACCTGTTGTGTTCGTCGAGGGCGATGAGGCGGGCACTTTGCTCTTTTCTCCCCAGTTTTCTCCAGCCGGTTTTGCCAAGAAGGAGAACCTCGATTTTCTCGTGTGGGGCAGCATTGAGGAAATTCAAGGATACCTCTTCGTTAGGATCCACGGATTTCAAACGGCTCTGGGGAGAGAGGTGTATACTTACGAATCCGGTGGATCAGCAGAGGAGCTGCCGACTATACTCGATGAAGCGATCAGTGGATTGGCGGAAAAGATACTGGGACGTCAATGGGCCAGTCTGGAGGTTGTGCCCCGTCCCGAGAGGAGCTCAGTCGTCGTCAATGAAATTTTCAGGGGCATCGGTGCGACGAGGATGCGTTTTTTGCCGCCCGGTAGGGTTACAGTCCTTGTGTCAGCTCCCGGCTATATCGATGAGCAGAGAGAGCTGGTCCTCAATCCATACGAGCATCAGAGTCTAGAAATCGAACTGGAACAAAAGGAGACACTGGCCATCACTCTCATCACGAATCCAGAGGGGGCTGATGTCTATATCGACTCCCGATGGTCTGGTCTCACGCCGCTAGAGTTGGACCTGCTGCATGCCGATCAGAGGCTTCTTATAAAGAAGGAGGGCTTCAAGGATCTCGTTTTTGATATCGATGAATCGACTCCCCCCTATGTCGAATTTGACTTGAGAAGGAAGATTCTGGATGAGCTCTATTGGCAGGAGAAAAAACGAGACACCTTTTATTCTTCTCTGGGGATCTGGGCCGTATCCTTGCCTTTTCCTATTTTTTTGTACGGATTTGCCGTAGACAATGCCCGCGCCGCGAACAGAGCTGCAACAGGATCGGATGAATATAACAAGTTTAGAAGAAATATGGAGCTAACCTACGCCGGGTATTTCGCGACACTGTTTATAAGTGTTACGCTTTTTGTGAAGATGTTTCTCAACATGCTGGAGTATGTCGATTTCGTTGATTACGCCAGTCAAATATCCGTCGAGCTTGAATAGAGGGGTGCACGAATGGGCAAAAGAACCAGTCTAGGCGCCAGGCTCAAAAGCCTGTTTGGCCTGGAAAAGCCCGACGATAAAGTCTACGAGCAGATGGAAGATATTCTGATCGAGGCTGACTTGGGGCCTCTAGTGGCGATGGAAACGGTTGACGCTCTGCGGGAGAGAGTCCGAGGAGACAACCTCACTTCGAGGGAGGATATCCTATCGGAACTCAAGAGCATCTTACGGGAATCTCTGATTGTAGCTTCGCTGATTCCGGAGCGCGAAAAGCTGAATTTGTTTCTTATCCTCGGCGTCAATGGCGTCGGCAAAACTACCACTATCGCCAAGCTGGCGGAATACTACAGGCGCCATCATGACATCCAGAGAATCCTTCTAAGCGCTGGCGACACCTTTCGGGCTGCCGCAATTGACCAACTCAAGGTGTTGGGCGAGCGACTGAATATTGCGGTTGTTAGCCAGGAGCCGGGCGCGGATCCAGGCGCCGTCATCTTCGATACGATTTCCAGCGCTCGGGCAAATGGCACGGAGCTGGTTCTCGCCGATACGGCCGGCCGTATGCATACAAAACAGGATCTGGTGCGGGAGCTCTCGAAAATCGATCGCGTGATCCGAAACAGGTTGGGCGACGAAAGCTATAGGAAAGTGCTGATTATAGATGCCACCACAGGGCAAAACGCTCTTCACCAGGCGGAGGTGTTCCATGACGCTGTGGGGGTAGATTCGGTAGTATTGGCAAAGTACGATTCCACGGCAAAAGGTGGAATTGTTGTTCCGATCTGCCGAAAGATTGGGTTGCCCTTTTCCTTTTTGGGAACGGGAGAGAAGCTGGACAGTCTTGCACCCTTCGATCCCGATTCGTATCTGGAGAGTCTCGTTGGTTCTTGACGCTCGATCGGAACGCTGCTATTTAGCCATGCCTATCACAATCTGCCTTCTTTTTCTTTTCTTTTCAGCCGGAGGTTATTGCGAGACCCGGCTCTTTAGGTCGAATGCATTAGGTATGGTCTTTGAAGAAATCGAACCGACGGCGATAGACGAACACGAATACGTGCTGAGCGTGGAAGATCGGTATGACGGGCAGGTTAGGCGGCTGCTCTCAGAGGGCGAGGAGAAGAAGCGATGGGAGCGCACCTTTTTCCCCAATGGCGAGATTCGGGAGGAAAGAACCTATACCGAGCAAAGGCTCTCGACGTTTCATCTCTACGATGATAGTAGGAATTTACTCGAAGAGGTACGATATGCCGAATCGGATGGAGCTGTGGTTACACGGAGCCGGTGCGAGTATCGCGGTCGAGACCTTTCATCAGTCGAGGTTTTTAATGGAGAAGGCGAATCACTCTATCGAGAACGCTACGCCTATACGAAAATCGGCTTGCTGCGGGAGATTGCAAGGAGCTATCCAGATGGCAGCATTCAAGTGACCACCTTTAACTTTGGGGGTGGAGAAGGTTTGGCCGAGACACGGAGTCGGCAAGATTCCGCAATGCAGATATATCGCTACGACACTTTGGGGAGGTTGACTTATTTGGAGATTCGGGACGGCTCATCTCTGATCAGTTCGAAGACCTGGCGCTATCAATCGAATGAAAAGAAACCACGCACGATTGAAGGGTACGACAGGCAGCTCAACCAGCGGACGACTCAGTACCTGGATGATTCCGGAAAGCTGCAGAGGGAGGAAAGAGAAGGACGAGTCAAGGAGCAGGTTTTCTATTCCTACGGCGATGAGGGCCGGCTCTCCAAGAAAACAATCATCGGATCGACGGGGCGTGCGGAGTGGAAATACGAGTACGACGAAGAGGGGGAGCTTTTAAAAGAGCGTCTCTATCGAAGGGGATCGCTAGAGAAACTCATCACCCATACGGGAGATGACACGTGGTACGAAGAGATATATCGGTCCGCAGAGGTGGTCTTGCGGGTCTATTATGAAGGCGGCGAGAAAACGACCGAGCAGTTCCTGAGAAATGGAATGGTGGTGTCTGAAAGGTCTTACCAGAAAGAATGAATGCTCGATTTATTTTTTTCGTGGCCGCACGATACTTCAGAACAAGGCGTCGGCATAGGCGGATCGCATCATCGCTGCTATCTGTACTAGGGATCGCTGTCGGCGTAATGACACTTGTCGCCGTGATGGCGGTGATGAACGGCTTCCAGTTGAGTTTTATCGAGCCGATCTTGGAAATCAAGTCCTATCATATACAGATTTCAGGCAGTGGAGGTCTTCCGCAGAGTACCATTGCAATCATCAGACAGATGAAAAACGTCTCGGCAGTAACGCCTTTTGTGGAGCTGCAGGGCATCGCCAATACAAGACTCCCCTGCATTCTCAGGGGAATTCCGCTTGAAGCTATTTCAAAGGATAGCGGATTTATAAAGTCCTTTTCATCCGATTATGATAAGCCAGACGACACGTCTCTTGCCTCATTCGGATCGGTAGTGGTTGGGAATCAGCTGGGCATCCAATTGGGGCTGCGTGAGGGAGACACGGTTTCGATTTTTACAGTGTCTGGCCAATCCTTCGACGCCTCATCTCCCAGTGGTGTCGACCTAACCGTATCAGGATTCTTCAAGACGGGCTTCTATGAGATTGATTTGAACTGGGCCTTCATCTCCCTTGAAACAGCCAAGCTGTTCGAAGAGCAGCCGAATCTGATATACGGTATCAAGCTCAAGAATCGCTTCAGAGACGGGCAGACCATCGCTCAAATAGAAAAGGTTATTGATTCCTCGAAGACTGACGTTCAGTCTTGGCGGGAGTTCAACCGCGTTTTTTTTGGAGCCCTTCTTACCGAAAAGGTCACCATGATGTTTCTCATAGGTCTCATTTTTGTAGTTGTTGGGTTGAATATCTTTCATTCTCTTAGAAGATCAGTCCAGGAACGGGTCGAGGATATAGCGACGCTCAAAGCATTGGGCGCAACCGATAGCACGATTCGGAATATCTTTGTTTCAGAGGGGTTCATGATTGGTTTTCTGGGAAGCCTCGCGGGATTGATATTTGGATTATTGGTGGCACATAACATCAATCTGATTTTTAGGATTGTAGAGGAAGTGCTGAACAGCTTTTTTATACCTATCGTCGAGGTCATTCTGATACCCTTTGTCGGGGAGGTCTCGATTCCAAGAGTCTACATTTTCTCTCCGATGGTTTTTTATATAGATCAGGTTCCGGTGCGTGTGCTATTTCCAGAACTTCTGCTGGTCAGCTTCATAGCCATACTTTGCTCCGTACTGGCCGCCGCCTTTGCCGCCAATCGCATCATCCGGTTCTATCCCGCTACTATCATGAGGAACGAATAGCCATGGCTCTTCTAACAACTCGATCATTGAAGAAAGACTATCAGACCGGATCGGAAATCCTCGAGGTTCTTCGAGACGTAAACCTCGAGGTGGATGAAGCGAGCACGGTTGTCATAACCGGAGAGAGCGGATGCGGCAAAACTTCTCTCTTAAGCCTGATTGGGGGTTTGGATACACCGACGGCTGGTCAGATTTTTGTCAGAGGCGAGGATATCACGGTGCTTAGAGAGGAAACTCTATCAGACTATCGGCGTGATACGGTTGGTTTTATCTTTCAATTTCACTTCCTGCTCAGAGACTTTACAGCCCTCGAGAATATTATGATGCCTGCCTATTTAGCAGGTACGAAGCCTAAGGTCGCGGCAAAAAAAGCTATGGAGCTGATTGAGAGCGTTGGCCTTTCCGCACGCTCTCACCATTATCCGGTGGAGCTTTCCGGTGGAGAGAGGCAGAGGGTCGCGGTGGCCAGAGCGCTTGTGAACGATCCGTCGATTATTCTCGCTGACGAACCAACGGGAAATCTCGACGAGAGGAACTCAAAGGTTGTCGAAGATCTCCTCTTCGAGCTCGTTCGACGATATCGAAAAACACTTATCCTGGTTACGCATGATAGGGGACTCGCGCGCCTCAGCGATAAGCATTTCGAACTGGAGCATGGGATACTGAAAGAAACATGAACCTTCGAACCTCCATTCTCATGGCACTAAAGAATATTGGATTGCCTCGCAAGCGTCGTAATCACAGCCTAATAGGGGCTGTTCTTGCCATTGGTTTCAGTTTGATTCCGGTGATCGTAGTTTTAGAGGTTGCCAATGGCATGATCGAAGGTATTACACGGCGTTTTATCGAGATTGGGACCTATCACTTGCAGGTTCATATCTTCGATCGGATGGATGATCGAGAATGGGAGAAAATTCAGGATTCACTCGAAGAAATTGAAACCGTCAAAACCGCTTTTATAGAGCGCCAGGGGCTTGGACTGATATTCTCTCCGGCTGCAAGAGCTGGAGCTCAGGTACGAAGCGTGCCGCCCTGGATTTACGAGAGGGATGGAGAGTTTCGGCGCTTTTTCTCTTTGGTAAAGGGGGGCTTTGATCTTTCGTTACCCGACAGCGTACTGCTGGGAAAAGTCGTGGCCCAGAAACTGCAAGTCGATGTGGGGGATGATGTCAAACTTCTTACAGCCAAACGGATGAATGATGGAAGATACGTTCCCAGGATCAGTCGTTTTGTAGTGCGTGGCATCTTCACCACAGGTTATCAAGACCTGGACAAGCTTTGGATCTATGTCCCACTGTCGGTCGGAAAAAAGATACTTCCCCTGGATAACTCTAGAGAGTTCATCGGCCTAAAAGTGGCTGATCCCTTCAGCAATTTGGATCAGCCGATTCAAGCGATTCGGCAAGCTCTCCCGCCTGAGCTGACGCTCTATAGAATCAGCACGTGGTTTGAGCTGGAAGAGAACCAGTATCGATCCTTCCAGACCACCAAAGCCCTCCTTGTTTTTATTATGTGTTTGATCATTCTTGTGGCATCGGTCAACGTCTCATCCACCATGGTTATGATCGTGATGGAGCGAACGCAGGAGATCGGCATTTTGAAAAGCATGGGGGCCCAGCCCGGGCTCGTATCATCGAGCTTTGTGATAACAGGATTTGTCATAGGGATAGCAGGAACATTTCTCGGGATTGGTTTGGGCCTAGTTCTAGCGGTAAATATCAACGAAATCATTAGTGGGCTTGAATTGTTTCTAAATTTTTCACAGCGAATCGTTGGGTGGATTCTCTCCCCCTTTGTGGAAATAAAGGGGAAACATGCCATTACTCTTCTCAATCCGGACTTTTACCTGGAGAGTATACCCATCCGAATCCATTTTCTCGAAATCTTTGGAGTGGCGTCATTTGCCATTCTCCTCTCGACTATTGCCTCCTATATTCCGGCAAAACGAGCGGGACGTATCAGGCCTTTGGAGGTTCTCCGGAGGGTGTAACGGAGCCCTCAGGGACTTTTTCTTGACAATGTGAAACCGAATAGTTACGCTATATTGCGTGGAGAACCTACCGTGTGATATCTGCGGCGAAGCAGAGGCTGTCGTACATATCAAGCAGACATCAGGCAAAGAAGAAGTCGAACTTCATCTTTGTGAGAAATGTGCCGCTCAAAAGGGCATCGTCGCCGGAGAGAATAATGTCGAGTTTTCGATTTCCAATCTTCTGACCGGCCTGGTAGATGTCAAAGGCCTTTCGACCTCATCCAACTCCCAAAAAGTGTGCCCCAACTGCGGTTTGACGGTTCAGAGGTTCAAGAAAGGGGGGAGATTGGGCTGCGTCCAGTGCTATACGGTTTTTCGGAAGGAGATTAGCCGGATTATCGAAAAAATGTTCGGGCGTACCCAACATCGGGGCAAATATCCCAAACGGCTTATGGCCTACAAAACTTTCTTGATCGATATCGAAGAGCTCAAGCGCAAACTAAACCGCGCAGTCAAGAAGGAAGCCTACGAAGAGGCTGCCCTGTTACGCGACCAGATCAAAGAGCTCGAGAGCAGGGCTTCCGGGACCCTCAATGAATGATTTCAGAGGTTTGCTGAAAGAGAAGACATGGTTCACTGAATCAGGCCAGGAGGGGGATGTCGTCGTTTCCAGCCGTGTGAGACTGGCTCGGAATCTAGCCGACCACCCCTTTCCCGAGTTCTTGGATAGGGATGATGAGCTCGTCGTACGAGACAAGATCATCAGTGCCTTCTGCAAGCTGCCCGTTGCGGGCAGCAAGTTGCCCGCTCAGAACAATTTTACGATATTATACCTGAAAGATCTGGCGCCTCTTGACAGAAGAGTGCTGCTCGAGAGGAACATTATCACGCAGGATTTTTCGCTGGCTGAAAATAAAGCTGTTGTTCTCAGTCAAGATGAGTCGGTCTCGGTCATGATCAACGAGACTGACCATCTGAGGATATCCTGTATCAGAGAGGGACTGACGTTGTCCGAGGTATACGAGGAGGTAGATCGACTCGATTCCCTTCTCGAGGATGAGCTGCACTATTCGATCTCACTTCAATGGGGTTACTTGAACAGCAATCTCACCGATATTGGTACAGGGATGAGGGCTTCTCTCATGGTTCATCTGCCCGCGCTGGTCATGACCCAGCTTATCGAAAAAGCGCTCAAAGCGATTACCCAGGTGGGACTTTTGGTAAAGGGATTCTTCGGAGAGGGGCTCTCTTCGCTTGGTGACATGTACCAGATCGCCAACCAGATCAGCTTGGGTTTAAGCGAAGCCGAAATTGTCGAGAATTTAAATAGCATTGTGACACCGCTCATCAATTACGAAAGAAAAGCTCGAAGCGAACTTCTGACGCGCAAAAGGGCAGAGGTGGAAGACAAAGTCTTTCGCGCTTATGGAATACTGACTAACTGCAGACGCATAGCTTCTCGCGAAGCGATCGAGCTGCTATCCAATCTGCGCCTTGGCATCAGTCTTGGTCTGATTCCGAAGATTCCTCTGGAGATCATCAATACACTGTTTTTCCTGTGTCAGAAGTCACATGTTCAGAAGATTTTGGAGGACTCGGAGGTTACTTCGGAAACCGCAGAGATTGATGCTCATAGGGCTAAAATTATCCGTGAGACACTCGCGGAGCGTGAGACAACGGGAGGGTGAACATGATTGGAGAATTGATTCAACCGCGCCAATTCTGGCAGAGACAACTAGGAGAGTGCCACTATGTTTAAAGGATTGACCCAACGGGCTCAGAAGGTACTGACGATACTGGCACAG
>CAZLRN010000124.1:0-10661 GCA_964561715.1 uncultured Spirochaetales bacterium | reverse complement strand
TCCAGATGGCGCGCCTGAGCGGAGCTTCTCTGATCTTCGCTGTCGATCCCCTGCCCAACCGCCGGGCCCTTGCCGAGAGGTACGGGGTTCATCGGACTTTCGATCCGGCAGCCTGCGACGTCGGCTACGAGATCAAGAAAGCCACCTCTAGCGCGGGCGCTGATGTCGCCATCGAGGCGAGCGCGTCGTATGCTGCGCTTCAGGAGGCGATAAGAGCCGTTCACTATTCCGGGCTGGTTGTCACGGTTTCCTTCTACAAGGGCCAAGGCACGGCGCTGCGTCTGGGAGAGGAGTGGCATCACACGCGGGTCACGGTGAGGAGCAGCATGCCGGTCTGGGGCAATCCTAGTCGCGATTATCCGATATGGGACGATGAGCGGCTGGAGAATACCGTTTTCGAGCTGATGTGCAACGGGAGGCTGGACGTCGAGGATCTAATCGATCCCGTTGTGTCTTTCGAAGAATCGGCAGAGGCCTATCTGCTCATTGGTGAGCACCCTGAGCGGTGCGTCAAGCTGGGGATAAGCTTTTAGGATTCAGATTATTTAGCCTTTATTGCCTCGTCGACCAGGAACGGCAATCTACCCATCCTTTTTGCCAGAGCCGATAGGGATTGCTCGTGAAAGTTCGCCAGAGCCACGTGGATCGTGTCGTGGAAGGGCTCGAGCCAGCGCGCCTCGAGGTGTCCGGGACCGAAGAAGGCCCCAAGCAGCGATCCGGCGGTTGCGCCGTAGCTGTCCGTGTCGTTTCCCTGCATGACCTGAATGCAAATTCCGTCGCCCACATCCTTTGCGTGACAGAGCGTGTTGACCAGCGTACCGGTCTCCTGAAAGATTCGACAGTGGCCATGCTGCCGGTATCTCTCATGAATGATCTCGTAGGCTTCGAGCCAGTCCTGTGATTTGCCTACGATATCCAAAGCATCAGCTGTGATCTCATAGAAGCGGCTCTTTCTGGGCACAAACTTGAGGGCGGTTTCAAAGATCTCCAGCGGTTTCTTTGCCACCGTAGCGCAGGCAATAGCTGCGGCCGTAAACATGGTGGCGTAAACGCCGCTCTTTCGGTGTGTCAGGCTCGCATCGCGCCAGGCCAACTCCGCGGCGAGTTCCGGCCGGCCCGGACAGGCGTATCCATAGGCGTCTGCCCGGATCTGGGCGCCACAATACTCATTTCTGGGATTCCAGACGGAGCCGAGATCGTCGAAGGACAATCCTTTGAAGCGGTCTGCCTCCCCATATCCCATCGCCTCGTGAAGTGAGCATTTGGCTAGTACCGTTCGCTCCGGGCCGAAGGTCCACAGCGCGGGAAGGTTGAGCAGCCAAAGCTCTGCAACGTCTCGTCTCGTAAATTCTATCCCCGCCCTTTCGAGAACGAGCATGCCCATGACGGTGTAGTTGAGATCGTCGTCCGAAGCGACGTGCCGGATGCTCTCGCGAATAGTCTCGGCTTGGCTTCGATGGTGCCTGCCTATAGCTTCCATCAGGGATCCGGGTATGTAGTCGTTGAGCGGCCATTCGCAGACAGATTGAGCGGCGCGGCGAATCTCGTCCAGAGTCGGACGGATCTCTAAGGGTTTGCCGAGGATGCAGCCGCACACCGAACCCAAAAAAGCGGCTTCGATGCGCCGCGAAGCGTCCTCGAGGTCCACCTCTGTTATCAATCCTGTGGGCCTCGAAGGTTCGCACTCTTCCCATATATCCGAGAGGGAGTCGGGCTCTACATATGGCCAGTCCTTCCGAAAAGGCGTCTTGGACAGCTGCCGAGCCAGTTCGCCGAGAGAGTCGATGCTGTCCCCACATTCTTCGAGGCGTTCCTCGAAGCCCTCCACATCGTGGCCCTGCTCATAGTGGCTCGTTATGGCTTCCTGTAAAAACTGCTTTAGCATCCTGGCCTGGATCATCGTACAACCTCCTCTCGGGGCTCAGCGGGACTCTTTTGGCCTGAGGGTACATGAAATTGACAGCTCCCTGCAAGCGTGATAGCGTGAACTCCCCACCTATGGATGCAAAAGAAAACCTGCTACGAGTCATCAACCGTGACAATCCGGAATACTACTCAGGGAAAGGATCGATTCATCTAAACCCTTCTGGAGGAGAGGAGGAGCAGTAAATGAATTCAAACGAAGAGTACAGGTACGCCCGGCTAAGCTGGCCGGAGATGAACGAAGCGATCGAAAAGCAGAAGCTGGTTATTCTGCCAACTGGCTCTACAGAGCAGCACGGACGCCATCTGCCGCTCGAGGTGGATGCCTTTCTGGCAGAGTCCGTCTGTCTGGAGGTGGGGCGAAGAATACCGGACAAGGTGCTGGTTCTGCCTCCCGTGTCCTACGGATTGAATCTGCACCACATCGATTTTCCCGGCACGATTCATATCGAGCCCGAGACCTTTATTGCCTTCTGTCTCGACATCACGAAATGTGTTGCTTACCACGGCTTTAAAAAAATCCTTCTGGTCAATGGTCACGGCTCCAATGGACCTCTTGTTGATCTGGTCGCACGAAAAACGGTGCTGTCCACCAACTCACTTTGCTCAGCCGTGAACTATCTTTCCCTGGCGAGTTCTGCTTTTGCCGAAGTAAAGGAGTCCGAGGTCGTGGCTCACGCCGATGAGCTTGAGACTTCTCTCTATCTGCATCTTGCCTCAGAGCGTGTTCGTCAAAAGGAGGCGAGAGCCGGCGATGATGTGAGGGGACAGTTTTTGAGCTCTGACAGCACTTTGGATTACCCTTTTCGGTTCAACGACATCTGGGGGCGATGGACCAAGATAGGGGTGCACGGCGATCCAACTAAGGCCACGGCTGAAAAGGGGAAGATCATATTCGAAGCAGTGGTGGCGAAGATGGTAGCGTTTGTGGACGAGTGGCGTTCCTGGCCTATCGCGGATCGATCAGACCAGCACACGAGGCCGGTCCAGTCGGACATCCGTTGGTAAGACCAATCGGGCGTTAGCGGAATAGCTTGACGACACCCCACCCCTGGCTCATAATCTATGGGAAAGGAAATCTCTATGGTAAAGATCTTTCAGGGCGATTGCCATACCGTGGAAACGGATATGAACAACTGGATCGATGTTTACCAGCCCGTGATTCACGACATCAAGCAATCGATCATTTATCTGGAGAAGGAACACGGTGTCCTCCTTATCCTGACGGTTTTTTACGAGTCGAAAAGCGAGACGGACAAAGTCCGCTACCAGATGTATAAACAGAAGCAATAAAGCATTTGACTCGGTCTTCTGCTTTGTTGTAGAAATAACACGCTCGCATCCACGGGATGCGAGGCCGATGTGTATTGACAATCACGAAAGGGGATAGTGGGGTATGTCTGAAAAACTGAAAAACCAAATTTATCAAGCCATAAGGGATTCCTCAGAGCTGCGGGAGGGCAACTACATCTCCGTCAATATCAAGGGCACGGGTCTCCTGGGCCTCGGGAAAAAGCAGATCGAGCTCAGAGGACGAGCCGCCAGCGAAAAGGACAAAGCAAAGATCGAAGAGATCGCCCGACAGATCGCCGGCAATCTCGAGATCGTCAGCTCGATACGTCTCGACAGAACGACGAAGTGATTGGCGGCCTATAGCAGGTTAGGCGGATTCTTTTTTTCTTTACACAGAGGAGACTTGGAACTATACTTCTGGATAGAGGAATCGCCGATTCGTCGTTGACGTAGATTTCTCTTTATTCCTCCTTCCGGATAAGGGGCAGATAAGATGGCCAAGAAAACCCCAGCCAAAAAGCCTTCGGCAAAGAAAACCCCAGCCCAAAAGCCTGCAGCAAAGAAAACGACGGCGAAAAAGACGACGAAAAAGAAGCCCACAAAGAAGAAGTAGTAACAGTGGCAGGTTTATGACGGGGTCATGCGAATAGCTGACCCCGCCATGTGCAATTCCGGCTCAATTTCTTGTTATTCCAGCAAGATTTTCCGAAACCGATCTGAATTGGAATTGCTAAATCGTTGGCTGCATGTAGAAAGTGGGCCAAATTGTTGGGTTGTGGGAGCAGCCAACGATATGTACACATCCAGTGAAAAAAGCTAAATATCTCTGCTCATCGTAGACATTTGATCTATTCGAGAAAAACTTGTTCAGCCTCTTCAACGAGAGATCGCCGAGTTCAAAAGCTGTGCAGCCGTCGTTGGGAAAGTCCATCGCCATCCTGCCGTCGGCTATCATGGTGGAGACGGCGACCGGAATGACCAACCTGGGCCTGATTTTCTATATGCGGGACATCCATGGTTTGGCCCCGGGGGTGGTGGGCTGGTTTGCGGCGACCTGGTTGATATGCTACGTTGCCGGCTGCCTGGCGTTGAGATCCATCATAGGCCGTATAGCGCCCCGTAATTGCATGATCGCTTCTACAGCGGGCATGGGCGTTTGTGTTCTGGCCATACTTCATTCCCCCTTCATCCCTCGATCGTTCTTCCTTTTCGGAGTCTACGGTTTGGCGCTGTCACTCTTCTGGCCGCCGCTTATGGGATGGATTTCCGCCTGCAGGGAGGGAAAGGAACTTGGGCGTGCGATGTCCCGGCTTACCATCGTTGGCACGATGGGAATCCTTCTGGGCCCGTTTCTGGCGGGCATTTTGAGTGAGGTCGATCCGGCCCTTCCTGTGATCTGCGCTATTGCCCTATATTTCTTCACAGCGCTGCTGATCTCGGCGGCCTCTCTTCTGCTGCCAAGTATTCGCAAAGATCATTGAGCTGCGGAGGAGGGCAGCGAGCGAAAAGCCGGGCGTGGCACACTGCTTCGCTATCCGGCCTGGATCGGCCTCTTCGGGACCTGTGTGGTGCTGGGTTTGGTTCTCAACATCTTTCCCATGTACGCGCGTACCGACCTTGGAATCGAGAAAGGCACGGTCGGAATCCTTCTGCTGATCCGAGCGCTCGGAGCAGGTTTGGGATATGTGCTGATGGGGCGAACCACATTCTGGCACTTTCGCCCGATACCAATGATATCGGGTGTGGCGGCCGCGGCCGTCGCGATTCTGCTGTTACCGTGGATCAAATCGATTTATCTTTTATTCCTGCTCATGCTGAGTCTGGGACCGCTGCATGCGCTGGCCTTCTCCTACAGCTTCTTTCATGGGGCGACCGGCAGCGAAAAGAGGTCTCAGCGCATGGCAATCCACGAAGCGCTCCTGGCGGGAGGAATCATCACCGGATCGACGGTGGGAGGAATGCTTTACCAGAGGTATTCGATGCTTACCGTATCTTTCGTATGTGCTGCACTGGTCGCAGTTGTCATTGTATTTCAGATAGTTCTGTCCGTGCGAGCCGGCTATCTGGATAGAGCCAGGTTGACGGGCTTGCGCCGCGGGTAAGGTAGTAGTCGGAGGATGTGAGCATGGCTAGGGATCCGTCGATGGTGCAGACAGCAGCCGGGTTGAGCACCACGAGAGGAATCGAAGGGGATCTCATAGTCAGTCCCAAGGAGAGAGAGACTCTCAGAGAATTGGCTCGGCAAGTTCGAGAGCTCGCATCCAGGCCATCCGCATAACGCCATCCGCTGGTGTGAGATCGCCCGCGAGGAGAGCGGCTTGCTCTAGTCACGCTAGCGGAGCGTTGATATAATTACGGTCTGCACGCGATTCCGTGAATGTCCTCGGCCCCACCAGGGCTGGCATCGATCCAAGTTCCCTCCATGCCCTCTTGAGAGCGGAGGCCCTGACCCATTGCCCCAACCGTTATGAACCTGCCATAGGGACCTCTGGATGCAGCTTCGAAGAGATCGAAGCCGTAGAACTCTTCGATCCATGCGCCTGCACCATCCGGGGAGCTGATTAACCGTCCGGACTGGCCTACTGCGATGAAGCGCCCGTAGCCAAAGCTGATGCTGTAGAGGTCGGACCCTGGACAGCAGGAACTGATCCAGGCATCGCCGTCGAGGGACCACCATGCCGCGCCTCCGACACCAACGGCCACGAAATGGCCGTTTCCATAGGTGACGCCATAAAGATTTGCGCCGCCCGGGCCGGTACTAGTCCAGCTGCCGCATTCTCCATTGATCGACCAGTGGGCTGTTCCGGTATTCCCCACAGCGACAAATCGACCTTCTCCGAAGGTTATGCTGTGAAGGTCGCATCCCCCGGGACCTCCAGCGGTCCAGCTTCCCGCCGTTCCATCTGGAGACCAGAAGGCCTGCCCGGCAGTTCCTACCGCTATAAATCGGCCATTTCCGTAGGCGACACCATGAAGAGAGACGCCTAAGCTGCCCCCGTTCTGCCAGGTGCCGGGGTGACCATCGTAAGACCACCATATCTGACCGGTAGCACCTACTGCGACAAAGCGATCGTTTCCGCAAGCCACAGCGAGCAGGTCGTCTCCTCCAACGCCGGCGTCAGCCCACGCTACTCCGCTCTCTGTAATCCAGATTTTTCCCCTGTTTCCAACGGCTACGTATAAGCTCTCGCTGGATCCTTTTTCCAGTCCATTGCCAGGTCCCGAGCAGGCGCTCAGAACCAACAGCATCGACGTCAGGATCCCGAATCCAGCAAACCAGAAATGAGCCTTATTCGTGATCTTTGCTCCCATGAGTTCCTCCACGTAACCCGAGCATTCGCTTTCTGAATAAGGCCTTTTATTGTATGCACCTAACGCAATGATACACCATTTCTGGAGAATATCTGCATGGGGTTGTCTACAATTGGAAGCTCCGATCGAATTTGCTGCTGCCGAAGAGATGGTCTGAATTTTTCTGATAGAGAGAATGAAGAGCCCCGCCGCCTTAATCATTCACTGGGGCAGCACCGAATAGCGGGGCTCGAAACAAAGGGCTTGAGCCTTTACGGTTTGCAGGTGATCCCGTGAATATCTGAGGATCCGCCTGGGCTGGCATCGATCCAGGTTCCCTCCAACCCTTCCTCAGAGCGGAGGCCCTGACCCATTGCCCCAACTGTTATGAACCTGCCGTAGGGACCCATGGATGAAGCTTCGAAGAGGTCGAAGCCAAAAAACTCTTCGATCCAGCCCCCCGCACCATCGGCCGAGATGAGCAGTCGGCCGGACTGGCCCACGGCGATAAAGTGCCCATATCCAAAGCTGATGCCGAAGAGGTCTGTCCCGGGGAAGCTGGAGTTGTTCCAGGCGCTGCCGTCAAGGGACCACCACGCTTCGCCTCCGAGGCCGACAGCCACAAAATGGCCGTTTCCATAGGTGACTCCGTAGAGCTTCGCGCCCCCCGGGCTGGAATTGTTCCAAGAGCCGATTGTGCCATCAATCGTCCAAAAAGCTGTGCCCGTATCGCCCACGGCAACAAAGCGTCCCTCTCCGAAGGTAATGCTTTGAAGGGTGCAGCCTCCTGGCCCCCCCATTGTCCAGCTTCCGGCGGTTCCGTCAGTAGACCAGTAGGCCTGACCCACCGCGCCGACAGCCACAAATCGGCCATTCCCGTAGGCGATCCCATGAAGGGTTATTCCGAGGCAGCCCCCGTCTTTCCAAGTGCAGGGGTAGCCGCTGTGGGACCACCAAATCTGACCGCCGTTCCCAACAGCCACAAAGCGATCATTTCCGTAGGCCACGGCGAGCAGGTCGTTTCCACCCACGCTGGCTTCGGCCCAATCGTATCCGTTTTCAGTGACCCAGATTTTGCCGCTGGATCCGACGGCTACATAGGTGCTGTCGTAGGATTCGTCTCCATGGTAATTGCCGGGTCCTGAGCAGGCGCCTAAAATCAGTAGCGTTGACGCCAAGATCCCGGCTCCCACCAACCAGAAATGTGCCCTATTCTTGTTCATTGCTCTCATGCCTTCCGCCGTGTAACCCGAGGATTCATATTCGGAATAAGGCTAACGATGAATGCACCTCACCAATGGTACACCATTTTAAAAAAATATCTATATTTTCACTAAAATATATGAAATATTTATTGAGGCCAATGGTGTTATAAACACTATTAACACCATAGATGTTATTCCTGCCATTTGTAATGATTGGGATTATGAGGGTTGTAGGGAGAGGGAGCTGCCGCTTTTATCTACGCTGTAGACTCCAGGGATTCCCTTATGCCCGGCTCATAGGGTGTTGTCTCGAACTCGAAGGTTCGATCGAATTTACTGCTGTCGAAGAGATAGTCCGGATCGTTCTGATAGAGCATTTCCACGTTTTCTCTGATAAGTGGATTGAAGAGCCCTGCCGCTTTGATCATCCACTTGGGAAGCACCGAATAGCGGGGCTCGACACCGAGCGCATTTGCCGCCCTTTCGATGAATTCCTTGCCGGTTAGAGCGTTTCGGTCTGTTGGCAGGTGCCAAACTTGATTGTAAGCGCTTTCGGTATTTCCCAAAAGGGCCATTGCCCTTCCAGCATCAGGGGTGTAGGTGAAAGAGTGTTTCACCCTGTCATTGGCGACCCATTGGGCCTTTTTGCCCTTTTTAAAATTGTCGAAGACCATGATATTCGCAACGCTGAGAGCACGAGGTCCATAGAAATCTGCAGACCGAGCAATGATCGCCTTTAAGCCGCCGGCCCTGACTTCGGTCATAAGCCTCTCGGCTATCGCTGCCCTGACTTGGCCCTTTTTGCTGATCGGGTTAACCGGCGTCTCTTCGGTCATCCAACCGTCGACCTTGCCGTAGAGATACACATTGTCGAAGAAGACCAGCTTGGCGCCATTTCTCTTGCAGGCTTTCTTGCAAGCTTTCTTGCAGGCGTCGATCACATTGTCCATGATGGCCGGCCACTGGTTCTGCCATACCTTCAAGCTGTAGGGCAGACCAACGGTGAGGTAGACCACTTCAGAGCCTTGCACGGCTTGCTGAGTAAGCTTCGCATCGAGAAGATCTGCGGGAAAAATCTCGTCTTGATCATTGACCTTCTTGGGATTGCGGCTTACGAGCCGAACTCTGTCGGTGAATCGAGGAAGGCATTTAGCCAGCTCCACGCCGATAACCCCATTAGCTCCAAGAATGGTTTGCATCTCTCTTCCCTTTCCGCTTTCAATCGTTCTAGTGCAAAATAACAATAGCCATAGGCTGCGGCAATTTTAAAGTTGCTTTCACTCACCCTTTGGCTGGATGACATGTCCCGGTCAATTCGCTATACTCGACATTCAAACAAGCTTATGGCCAAGAAACGTTTCACAGTCCGTGCCGGGCGTTGCGATTACAGGGCTTCGGAGGAGCAAATCTATCGAGTCCTCAAAACCACTACCGATCCGCTCACCCAGTCGTGGGAGCGAATCGGGAAGGCTAAACGGGTGGTCGTAAAGCTCAACATGAACAAGCCACTCGAGAGGATCGCCTACTTCGAAGGACACCGGAGAGAGCTGGTGGATGACGCGGTTTGCCGGGCTGTCCTGAGGCTGCTCAGGGAGCGCACTTCGGCGGAGCTCATCGCCACCGACACAAACGCCTACAGCGAAGATCATCTCATGGAGGAGAATTTCAACTACGCCTCCATTCTCAAGGATTATGGCGTGGGCCTGGTGGATTCCAACCTACCTCCTTTTAGGCTCTACGAGGTGCCCGATGGAGGAGGCATCTTTCGGCGTTACGTTCTCAGCGAGTGTTTCGACGGAGCAGAGGTCGTTTCCGTCGCCAAGCTCAAGAACCACGCTTATGCCGGAGTGACCCTCTGCATGAAAAACCTCTTCGGCCTTCCGCCGATTTCTCCGCCCGAGGGGCGCACTCGGATCTACTTTCATCACCTCATCCGACTTCCCTATGTGCTTGTAGATCTGGGAGCGATTCTTGATCCGTGCCTCAATATCCTGGATGCTCTTATTGGGCAGTGGGGTCGAGAATGGGGAGGGGAGGGCCGAATCTGCAACACCCTCATAGCCGGAGATCAGGTCACCGCGACTGATGCCTGTGCGGCGTCTCTCATGGGGCACGATCCGGCTTCGGACTGGCCGGAACCTCCCTTTCGGAGGGATCGGAACCATCTCCTCATTGCCGCTGCCCGAGGATTCGGAACGGTGAATTTGGAGGAGATAGATTTCGAGAGCGAGATAGCCTCACCGATGGCTGACTTCGATTCCGTTCAGATCGATCCGCCCGAAATGGTGCGAAGCTGGAGATTGACAGCCTGCGAACAGGGCCTCTACTACAGAGATCATGCAGCTGAGCTGATCGATCGCTACAGAGGCGAGTTCATCTTTCTTCAGGACGGAGAGGTCGTTTGGCACGGTAACAACTCCTTCAGGCTGGAAAGCCGACGGATTCTGGCCGGCCAGAAGAAGGATCGGGCTCTCTGGCTCAAGCTGGTAGATCCCGAGGAGCGGGAGGGGGAGAATTATTCGGTGTACGAGAAGAATCTGAGCCTGATTTCGTCGAGAAAAACCGCCTAGAGATTGCTGACAGACCGATGCATCGACCAGTGTCCTTTGGAGCCCGTGCCCATTCTCTCGAAGAGATCGAAGAATCCGCCCGTCTTGGATTCGATTTTACCGAGATCGATTGGAAGGACGCTGAGACCATTTATCAGGAGAGGGACACCCTGCTCGAGCTTCAGGAAAGGCTCTCTCTCTCCTATCTGGCCCATGGACCAAATGAGAAAGACCGCTGCGATGCCGACGAAATCGCCGAGCATATGGCCCCGAGGATCTGCCGGCTTCTGGATCTTGCCTCGGAAATGGGAATTCGAACCTATACCCAGCATCTCTGCCTGGATGTCAGGTCCCTACCCGAAGAGGTGATCAGGCGAAAAACCGAGGTGCTGAAGCTCTG
>CAZLRN010000123.1:0-10676 GCA_964561715.1 uncultured Spirochaetales bacterium | reverse complement strand
ACTCAATACCGTGCTCACCGATATCCAGGCCCCTCAGCTCTTCTTCGGGCGACACCCGGAGACCGATAGTCTTTTTGATCAAGGTGAAGAGCCCAAGACACGTAGAGAATGTCCAAGCGAAGACACTCACTACACCCAGCAGCTGCACAGCCAGCAGGCCGATACCTCCCCCAAAGAAGAGGCCGTTGATCCCGCCGTAGGATTCCTGGGCAAAGAGCCCGACGGCAATCGTTCCAAATGCACCACAGATCCCGTGTACCGATACCGCGCCGACCGGATCGTCGATTTTGAGCACCTTGTCGAAAAACTCGACAGAGGCCACAACAAGCACTCCGGCGACCAGTCCTATGATGATCGCGCTCAGCGGAGAAACGAAGGCGCATCCGGCTGTTATGGCTACCAGGCCGGCCAGGGCTCCATTTAGAGCCATGCTGGGATCCGGTTTGCCGAAGCGAAGCCAGGAGTAAAACAGCGATGATACGGCTCCCGCAGCCGCAGCCAGGTTGGTTGTTACAGCGATTGTGGCGATGGTGAGATTCGTGCCTGCTGTTGTGCTGCCGGGATTGAATCCGAACCAGCCGAACCACAGGATAAAGACGCCCAGGGCGGCCAGAGGGATATTGTGACCCGGGATCGCCTTGACCGTTGTCTTTCCATTGACTCTGATATATTTCCCGGTTCGCGGGCCGAGTATAATGGCTCCCGCCAGTCCAGCCCAGCCGCCTACCGAATGAACAACCGTGGAACCGGCGAAATCCGAGAATCCGAGATTGGCGAGCCAGCCACCGCCCCAGATCCAGTGTCCCACGACCGGATAGATCAATGCAGAGATGAAGGCGCTGTAAACGAGGTACCCTGAAAACTTAGTTCTTTCGGCCATGGCACCGGAAACAATTGTTGCCGCAGTGGCTGCGAATACCACCTGGAACATCCAGAAGGTCAATTGCCACAGCCCTTCTTTTGTCGTGGGATCTCCTCCCGTGAGGAAAAACCCATCCTTGCCAAAGAGGCCAATGGCATCGGCGCCGAACATGATCCCGAACCCTATAGCCCAGAAGGCGATAGAGCCGATGGAGAAGTCCATCAGGTTCTTCATCATGATGTTGGCGGCGTTTTTGGCTCTAGTGAATCCTCCCTCGACCATGGCAAATCCGGCCTGCATGAAAAAAACGAGGAAAGAAGCCACGAGTGTCCAAACCGTATCGATGGCGAGGGCGTTATCCTCGGGAACGGCTTTTTCTGCGAAGCAAATGGGTCCAGCTAGAAACAGCAATAACAGGACAACCAGGATTTTTCTCTTCAACATGATGACTCCTTAGCGTGATTTCTTGTCTCGGATTTAGCAAGAAGGATGCCAAATTGCCTATGTTGTGCGAGGCGTTCTTAACTCTCTACCAATTCAATAGATAGCTGCTACAAGCTAAGAATACGTGGATGTCGTAAACTGATAAGTAATTACATAAATGTTGGATAGTATAATTGATCTTACATTTAGGTGGGATCTATCTATTTGGCGGCTACGCTTCGTCGCCCACGGCTTGTCGCCCACGGCTGGTCGCTTAGTTGATGATCTTCTGTCTGGTCACCTGGGAGATGTAGCTGTCCTCCAATCCCTTCACATCTCGGAGCCATGTGAGGAATTTCGCTGCCTCTCCCTGGCTGGAGTAGGGACCAATACGTACACGATAGTACGTCGCACCGCCGACCTGCCTGGTCCTGATGCTGCCGGAGAGGCCGAGAGTCTTCAGTTGATCATTGATGCTCTCGGCACGGCTTCTCGTTTTGTAGGAGCCTACCTGGATCTCGTATTCTTTGATATAGACTTTTCTGGGGGCCGGCTTCGCCGTGGCTGTTTTCTTAGCAGCTGTGGGTGCCACTTTTATGGTTGGGGCGGTTTTTGCTTCTATTTTGGGTGGGGCTTCGACTTTAACCGCCTCGGCTTTGGCGGACGGTTTCACCTCCGCTTCCTTTTTTTCGATAGCCATTTTATCAGTCGCCTCACCGACTGTGAGGGTCATTTCTTTCAGATCTTTCTCCGGCTTCTCCTCCATCAATCCGGGAAGCTCTTCATTGGATTTGTAGAACTCGAAGCTATCGAAGTCCCCGTCGAACAGAGGTCTCGCTGCAGCGCTTTCAGCGCCCCGCTTTCCGGAGTCCTTTGGCCAGAAGAGCCACAGTCCTACTCCCACTACGATAACAAAAAAGAGACTAATGGAAGCTATCACGAGCATTATATTTTTATTTTCCATATTCATTCCTGCCTTGTAAAAAGGACTTCACCTCGGCTTTCAAGCGGGCTTTGTCTCCAGAGTTCCTTACAAAATAAATATCGACATCCTCTGAATTAGTTTTAGGGCATATTCCCCGCTGAGCCCAAATTCTTTGAAGAGCCTGCCGAAAGGAGAGAGAATCCCTCGCTATAGCTCGTCTCATTCGCGTGATGATCGGAGCTGTAACGCAAATGACAACATCGCAGAGCTTGTGCAGTCCCATCTTGAAGAGAACGGCTGCATTGATCACAACCCTTTCCTGTCTCTTTTCAACGATCGACCTCACTCGCGCGACCATGCCCGGATGGACGATACGTTCGAGCTCTTCCAGCATTTTGGGGCCACGGAATACGATTTGGCTGAGGATCCGCCTATTTATGCCGCCTTCGGGGGAGAGCACATCCGTACCAAAAGCCTGAATGATCCGTTCCCGGTTTTCTTCCAAAACCTCATGGCCAATCCGATCCACGTCCACGATATGGAAACGCTCCTCTGCAAATACCTCGGCCACGGTGTTCTTCCCGGCGCAATAGGCTCCCGCAATGCCAACAATCATCTCAATGTAGCGCCCCCCAGCTGCTTCCCTCATCGAGCTGCACACGCAGCGGCAGCTTCAGGGGCATCGCTGTCTCCATGGTTTCTTTGACGAGCTCCTTGGTAGTCTCAATCTCATCTTCAGCCACCTCGAAGAGGAGCTCGTCGTGGATCTGCAGGAGAAGACGGGATTTCAATCCCTTCAACTTCTCTGCTATTTGGATCATCGCCCGCTTAATGATATCAGCGGCGCTGCCCTGAATAGGTGTATTCACCGCTATGCGCT
The DNA here is from genome assembly GCA_964561715.1 of uncultured Spirochaetales bacterium. GTDB lineage: Bacteria > Spirochaetota > Spirochaetia > SZUA-6 > CAZLRN01 > CAZLRN01. Next base: position 7,586 of record CAZLRN010000123.1, on the reverse strand, counting down.
CTTCGGCCCTCTTTTCTGTTTTGTTCCGGCTATTGATGCGCGGGAGGTACCTCCTTCGCCCGTCCATAGTCTGAACGTAGCCTGATTCTTCGGCTTCTTTGATCGTGCGCTTGATGAAGGCATCGACGCCGCTGTAGCGCTGAAAATAAGTCTGAATGAATGTTTCGGCGTCTTTTCTCGGAATCTTCAAATCCCGGGACATTCGAAATGCTGACATGCCGTAGATCACGCCGAAGTTGACGGTTTTGCCGATGCGTCTCATCTCCGCCGTGACCTGATCCTGATCGGCCCCGAAGAGAAGGGAGGCTGTCTGATTGTGAATATCCTTGCCCGTTTTAAAGGCCTCCTGAAGAATCGGATCTTCGGATAGCTCGGCAAGTACGACAAGCTCGATCTGCGAGTAATCGGCGCTCACAAAAGTGAATCCTGGCGAAGCAACAAAGGCGTCTCTGATTTGCCTCCCGGCAGCCTCTCGAATGGGTATATTCTGCAGATTTGGATCCTGGCTCGACAATCTTCCCGTCGCGCTTCCGGTTTGGGCATAGTGGGTATGCAGGCGACCAGTCGTCGGATTTATGAGCTGGGGCAAGGCGTCGACATAGGTAGATTTCAGCTTTGAGGCGTTTCGGTGTTTGAGGATGTTCGCACACACGGGATCTTCGGCTGCAAGGATCTCGAGTACCTGCGAATCTGTCGACCATCCGGTCTTTGTCTTTTTTATGGGCTTGAGCTTTCTTTCGATAAAAAGGATGTCTTGAAGCTGCTTTGTCGAGCCGATGTTGAACTCTTTTCCCACTTCCCGAAAGATTTCTTCCTCGACCTCGGCCAGCTCTTTTTCGAATTTCAAGGAGAGATTCGCCAGCTTTTGCGGCAAGACCCGGATTCCGGCTAGCTCCATCTCTGCCAGTACTTTCACATTGGGCATCTCGAGGTCGAAGAAGACCCGATCCAGCTTGTTCCGTTTGAGCTCCTCATTCAGAACCTCGTACAACTGAAAAGTGATGTCCGCGTCTTCTGCAGCGTAGTCCGTTACCCTGTCCACCTCTACATCGGCGAGGGTGAGGCCGCTCTTCTTCTCGATGAGGTCCTCGTAGTGGATCGTCACATATCCCAACAAATCTCTGGCCAGACGATCCATGCCGTAGGAGGACCGGGTTGTATCGAGAATCCACGCCGCTATCATGGTGTCAAAATAGATGTTTTCTATCTCGATACCCCATCGCTTGAACACCTTGTAGTCATACTTGATATTCTGGCCGACAACTCTGACCTTGGGATCGGTAAGCAGGGCGGCTATCTTCTCCTTGATGAACGATTCTTCGATGCAACGCTTGCCGGCAGGCATTATGCGCGCCTTTATAGGCACATAACAGGCCTCACCTCTGGCTGTTGACAGAGAGAGCCCGAGAGGCTCTGCCAACATCTCATCGATGTTGTTTGTTTCACAGTCGAAGGCGAAGACTCCCGCAGAGCGGGCTTTTTGGATCCATTTCTCCAGCTCGTTTTTATCGAGAATGCACTCATATTGCCCCGGTCTGATCCTTTTCAGTTCCTTTCCATCCTTGGGCCGCTCTTCCCCGGTTTCCATGCCCAATTCCCCGTCAAAGCTGCGAATGCCCTCTCTGTGAAAGGCCTCGATGGCTTTGTCGATTTGGGGTTCTCCGGGCTCGAGCTTCCTCTCGTCCAACGGTGCGTCTCGCCTGAGCTCAACGAGGTTCCTACTCAGGTAGGCGCTCTCTTTGCCCGCTTCGAGCTTTTTGCGTTGACTCTCCGATGTGATCTTGTCGAGCCTCTCGTAGATACTATCGAGATCGCCAAACTGCTCGAGAAGCTTGATCGCCGTTTTCTCTCCGACCCCGGCGACTCCAGGCACGTTGTCTGATGAGTCTCCGGTCAGGGCTAAATAGTCCTTTACCTGCTCGGGGTAGACTCCCCGGTTTTCATAAACCTCATCCCGGCCCCACTCGGAAAAGCCCTCCGCTCCTTTTCCGGGATGCAGGATCCTAACCGATCCTCCTACAAGCTGAAGCAGGTCTTTGTCGCCGGATAACACGTAGCAAGGCGTTTCGTCTTTACGGTAAATGTCAGCCAGGGTTGCAATAACGTCATCGGCTTCAAATCCATCGGAAGATATACATGGCACACCAAGGAGTTCGAGAAGCTTTTCGATGACCGGCACTTGATCGTGAAGATCCTGGGGAGCCGACTCCCTGTTTGCCTTGTATTCGGGATAGAGCTTATGGCGGAAGGTGGGAGTTTTGGGATCTAGAGTGACAATGACCCGGCCCTGGCCTATGACACGATTCAACTGAAAGAGAAATCTGAAAAATCCGAAAATAGCTGATGTATTTCGTCCATCTGGGCTGCGGAGCGGATTTTTCAGGAAGGCAAAATAGGAACGATATATGATGCTGTAGCCGTCGACGAGGTATAGAGGAACACTCATGTCGAGATGTCGACAAGGGTTGGCGTTCCAATCTCTCTGAAGGGGGATTTCATGCTGTATCCGGAACGGAGCTCTTTGATCTCCTGTCGCAGGAGGGCCATCTTCTCTTTCAAGAGCAATCGATTCTTCTCGTTTTTTACCAAAACCTGCTTCTTTACGTTTTCCAAGCTCGATTCGAGACTTACGATCGATTTCTCTCTCATAGGATAGGCTTTTCTGTACAGCACATCAAGAGGCCTGATAGCCTTTTGCAGCTTGAATATTTCACTAATTATTGATTGTTCGACTTCGACCTGCGACTCGAGCCTTTCGAGATCGCCTTTTCGAATGATCTCCTGCTCTTTCTCGAGAAGGGCGAGATAGTTACTGAACTTCTCTCGTTGAGCTGAGAGAGTCTCACGTAAGCTTCGAAGGATTGTCACTCGCTCTTCGATCTCCCTGTCCGCCGGTGCCTCTACTAGTGCCGTATCAGTCATTCTGCATCCTTTCGGTGTGAAAGACTATCCCGCGATGTTGATGTTGTTCCCGTTCTCAGCGCCTGATTCTAGATCACTTCTCTTGGAGATAGCAGCCCAGGCTGCACGCAGCTCCATGAGCATCCCTTTGACATCTTTCACGGGTGCGATGAGCTTTCGTACATTTGCGTCGAGAAGCTGCCGATTCATGAAGATATACAGGCTGAAGAGGTTTCGAGCAATATCACCGCCTTTGTCGAAATCCAGCGAAACCATCAATTCGGAAATGATGTCCTGCGCCTTGATGATGCTATTGTTCATGACATCGTATTTTCGATGTTTTTGATCCATCGCTTCGATCGCCAAATTGAGTTGCTTGATGGCGCCGTCGTAGAGCATGACTATCAGCTTTGCCTGGTTTGCCGTTTTTATCTGCGTTTCACGATAGGTATTGAGCGGATTAACTGCTTTCAAGTGGAACCATCCCTCCTAGCTTGATCTTAATTTCTTTATCGGTGCCAACAGGCATAATCTTCAACCTGCCGAGATGAACCCTTGTCCCGATTTACTTGGCTGATAGCCTATTTCGAATGCTCGATCATGAGGGAGACAGGCACGATGTCATAACCGAGTCTTTCGAGCGCGTCTATGAGAAGATCCAGCTTTTGAAAGAGATAGTCTAGCCTTTTTCCTGACGGAATTCCGACCTGAATAGGCACAATGGATCCCGGTTTCTTTTTTTCTATGATTCTCTCGACAAGCTCGCCGGCAGGAAGATAGATCTCGGGCGCGAGAGAGACTCGATCTTCGGTCACCCAATCCATGGAGTCGACATCTCTGCCAATATAGGTATAGTTCATCTCCTTCGATGCCTGAATGATGTCCGAGTTGACAAAGTAGTACGGAGCGTGCCAGAGAAGGGAAACTTCATCGGCCGTTGCGGTAAAATAGTCATCCTCTGTTCGAGCGAGGCCCTGTTTGATGAACTGCTTGTCGATTGTAAACCTGGAGTCAGTCATATTGAAGTTGGTGTAGAAGAGGGATCCAACTTCGTGTCCCGAATCGGCGATTTCCTTTATAGCCCCCGGATACCTTCTGATGACTTCACCATTAACGAAGAATGTACATTTGAGTTTGTACTCGCTCAGAACCTCCAGTATTAGGGTGAGCCCCTCAATAGATTCGACGGCATCGAAGACAAGGGCCACCTCCCGCCGACGGATTCTAGATCCATGGTTGAAGCTACTGTAGCTGATCGGTTCGTCCTGCGTTGGAAAGGGTTCGTAAGCGATCTCTTCGGGCGGCAAAAGGGGTAGGGTACCGTAGCCCATAATATTTCGAATCATGATCACATTACGGTAGCTGCCGCGGGAGGAGCTCTCTAGATATACTCTATAAGAGGTTGTGGCAACCTCACGATCCCGAACTTTAAAATCCCTCACGCTCTGCCAGCCCGTGTCTGTTTGTTGCCTTTGGAACACACCGTCCTGAATCTTAGTTTGGATGTAACGTTCGTCCTCGGTGTATCCGTATTCGCCGGGCTGAGAAAGGGCAATAAGCTTTGATGTGTTGATATTCAGATTGTAGAGCCTGATGGTATAGGTGCCGGCTATGAGAAGCTCACGCTCGCTCTTCCACAAAACCGAAAGCGGGGAGTGATAGGTAATCTCGTCTACCTTTTGCCATTCGAGGTAGTCATAGATAAGAATCCTGTCTTCTTTGAGCAGCGCGATATTCTTCTCCCCCGGAGAGATGCTGATCTCCTTCACGTCGGTTTCTTCCAGCTTTCTGAAGGCGGATGGAGGTTTTTCGTCCTCTATATCCAACCGGTAGAGTGACGTCTTGCTCTTGCCCTTGACAATGCCTTTGGCGAGGAGGGTCACCGAGTCTCCGGTGGACCATACCACTCTCTTGACTGTCGTGTTTCTGGGAAGATAGAGGTACGGAAGCGAAGTCGGGCTTCCGGTCGTTGTGAAATCTTCGGTCGCGAGATAGTAGAGAAAGAGATTCCGCCCGGCTTTATTCAGGAGAATCTTGTTTCCGTCGGGAGAAATCCAAAACTTGTCGAAATTGGGATCGAAATGGAAGGGAATCTTCCCGACAATCTCGCCGACCTTGAGCAAACCTGAGTAAAGGCTCTTTGTGAAGAACTCGTGGCTGCCAATTCGATAGACCAATGTGCCGGCAATATAGTAGAGGCTGTTGGCGGCTTCCCAATGCGCGCTGCTAATCGTACCTTCGTGGACCTTTCTGAACTCCTCTGCCATGATTCGGTTCTCGTTATACTGATTGATCGAGAAGTAGTAGATGTTACCACCGGTGCTGTAAACGAAGGTTTTGGAATCTGGAGACCAAAGCACCAGGGGATCTCTAAGAGAGAGCTCGGCCTTTTTCGCAATAACCGTTGCCTTGGCTTTGGCGTGATCGTAGAGTATGAGTTCACCATAGGCGGCCGAAGTGGGGCGGGGGTAAACGAGAAATTTTCCGTCAGGGGAGGAGAAAATCGGGGTAATTTTCCCGGTTCCTATCTGGTGACCCTCAACAAATGAAGGGAACAGATCAATGGCAACGATATTGCCAAGTTTCGCGTCCGATCTGAAAACCCCAAAACGGTTTTGTATTTGAAGCTGCCCGCTCTCCTGCAGAAAGGAAATCGTTTCCGGAAAGAACGTCAGCTGCTTTAACTTTCGGTCCTGAAGTGTGGCAGAAAAGAGGGTGTCATAGGTACCGAATCCCGGCAAGTCGGTTGTGGCTTTAAAAATGAGCTGGTTCGCTGGATTGACATCCAGTCCCTCGAAGTGCACCTCTCCAAAGGTGACACTGGAAAAGACCAAGAGGGCCAGAAGGACAGCAGTTTTCCTAATCAAAATAGCACCTCAAGTATAGCGCGCTTGTATCGGACTGACAATAGTGGTCATCGCTGCCGTTTTTTGTATCTTCGTAGATATGTTCGGCAGTCCGAGCCTCGAGTTTCACAAAAATGTTTCCCTTTCCTGTGGTCACTGCAGTTTCGAAGCCACGCTTCGGCGGACCGCGCCGAAGCGGTGGTCTTTTACTGAGAGATCGTTATCTGTATACTAACAGCACAATTCATGGCAGGCCCCCTAAAACCCCTGATCGTTCAAAGCGACGGTACATTGCTTCTCGATGTCCACGCTCCTCTTTTCGGAGAAGCCCGAGATCGGATTGCTCAATTCTCTGAGCTGGAGAAATCGCCCGAACACATTCATACCTATAGGCTTTCTCCTCTCTCCCTCTGGAATGCCGCCTCCGCTGGGGTAGAGGAGAGTCAGATAACCCATGTGCTCACAAAGTACTCTCGCTACCCGATTCCCAGAAATATCCTCGTCAGTATTGAGGAGATACTGGGCCGATATGGAAAGCTGCGCCTTTTGCCCACAGAGGATGAAGAAATCCTGCTTTTGGAAGTGGCCTCAGAGACCTTGCGCAAAGAGTTGATGACGTCAAAGAGAATAACCTCGATGCTCACAGAGATCGAAGAGGGGTTTCTCGTTGACCTCGTCGATCGTGGCACTCTCAAGCAGGAGCTCATTCGAGTGGGATACCCCATTACTGACGAGGCACCCCTCGTTACGGGAGACCGCCTAGATATCGAGCTCATCGAGATCTCCCGAGCCGGGAGGGCTTTCAAACCTCGAGAATACCAGATAGAGGCGATGGCAGCCTTTACAGGATTGGATGTCCCGGGGACCGGCTTCGGCACGGTGGTGCTTCCCTGTGGTTCGGGAAAAACCATCATAGGACTGGCCATAATGGCGCGCCTCAAGACAAACACTCTTATCATCACCCCAAATGTGGCAGCCGTTCATCAATGGATGGATGAGATTCTCGACAAAACCACCATTCCGGTCGAGTCCCTCGGTGAGTACACCGGTGATCGTAAGGAGGTGAAGCCCGTGACCGTGGCTACCTACAGTATTCTTGTTTGGAGAGACAGTCGTGAGCAGAGCTATCCGCATTTCAGGCTTTTTCGGGGACGAAACTGGGGTTTGATTATTTATGATGAGGTTCATCTTCTACCGGCTCCGGTTTTTCGTGTTACCGCAGAGCTGCAGGCAGTTCGGCGTTTAGGGCTGACTGCAACCCTTGTCAGGGAGGATGGACGGGAAGAAGATGTATTCGCCCTTGTGGGGCCTAAACGCTATGATGTTCCCTGGAAGGAGTTGGAGGTAAAGGGATGGATTGCGGAAGCCCACTGTATCGAGATCAGAGTTAGCCTTCCCAAACACCTCGACATTAGCTATGCCGTTGCGGACAAGAGGCAGAAGTTCCGGATCGCTTCGGAGAATCCGCTCAAGGATCCTATTGTGGAACAGATCATAGCTAATCATCCCGAAGAAGGAATACTCATTATCGGACAGTATCTCGATCAACTGCAGAAGCTTGCTGCAAAAATAGAGGCTCCGATCATTACAGGCAAGACGCCAAATAGCAGGCGAGATGAGCTCTACCAGGCCTTTCGGGAGGGCCGTATCAGGATATTAGTCGTCTCCAAGGTAGCGAATTTTGCCATCGATCTGCCCGACGCCTCCGTGGCTATCCAGCTGTCCGGAACTTTTGGGTCGCGTCAAGAGGAAGCTCAGCGTTTGGGGCGCATACTGAGGCCCAAAGAGAGCAATGCCTATTTCTACTCCCTCGTTTCGCGCTTCACAAACGAGGAACGC
>CAZLRN010000122.1:0-10782 GCA_964561715.1 uncultured Spirochaetales bacterium | reverse complement strand
GCCCTTGCCCCCAATAGCCTGAGAATACGTACGACATCGCTCATGAGGAAGAGACTCTCGCTGTGGCTGGTATTCGATAGCGATTCGTTGAGCAGGATAAGACTGAAGGGAGTCGCCTCGGCGAAAATCTCACCGAGACGCTTCGCCTCTTCGCCCAGCCGTCCCGTATCCAGCTCGGGATGCTCTCGGACCGGAAAGTGAGTATAGATACCCTCTGCGGGACTAATCCGTGCTCGAGATGCAGGCACGTACAATCCGGCCTGCGCAAGGGCCTGCACGATGCCAATCGCCTGTGTGAAAGTCGTCTTCCCACCCTGGTTGGGGCCGGTCAGGACAAAGATCCGTGCGTCAGAATCGAATTGAGCATCATTGGTAATCAGTATCTTCTCGAGATGGTGTCGCTTTTCCCTCTCGTACAACCGAAGCGCAAGGTTGATATTGAAGCAGTCCTCGAGCAGGCACGACCGCTCCTCCTTGGGGGCAATCTCCGGTTTGCACATGCGCAATCCGCTGGATTCTATTCGGGAAATGAGCTTCACAGCGCCCAGATAGAACGCGAGCTCCGCTCCGAGGTTGACGAGATACCGACTGTTCACGCCAACGTATTTGTTGAGGGCACGGGCGATGGGAAAACTGATCTTGTTCAAGACTTCGGAGAGGTCCCGAAAGAGCGGGATCATCATGGGATTAGCGCGGGTAATTTCAGCGATCCCCGATCCTCTCGCGGAATCGTGTACAGATGGAACGGAATGCATCGGCGCGATGCCGGGCTTTACGGCAGTTTCAGAGCTTTCACCTTGCGGGCTCTTTTTCTTCTTTCTGCCGAAGAGCCTATTGAAGAGGGAAGGTGTTGCGTAGCTGTAGGGATCACGATTGACAGAGACGAGTGTCGCTTCGACAGGGCGCAGCCGATCATCGAGGTTCACCCCAATTGTGACGCTGGCAATGCTCCTAACCTTGGTGAGAAGGTCCGGAAGCTCCTTGACAAGGTTTTTGAAAGTCTCTTCCTTCTCGATGCTTTGGATGTAGTCCCGTAGATTCTCGAGGCCCCTTGACTTGAGCTCGATCTTAGTCTTCTGAAAAAGACCACTCAGAGCTTTGATGCAATCCACACAGACTTCCAACTCGCCCAATCGCCATGTGACCTCGTAGAGCAGCTCATCCTGCGCCTTGAAAAAGCGGTATCGGTCCAGCGTGAGAATCTCTTCCAGAACCTTATGAAATCCCTCTGTTAGGGCAGGGATGCGCAGAAGATCCTCTATGATATCCTGTCTGTATCGAATGACTTCGGGGTCCTGACAGAGATCAAGGAGAATCTCCCGTATATGCTTCTGGTGTGAGGAATCCAGGGCAAGCTCCGAAATGGTGCTGTCCAAGTCGAGATCGGCAACGGCGTTTTGATTGAGAGGATAGTCGGGAACCTTTTGGAGATGATCCGATCTCGGCGGGCGCAAAAGGCTGGCGCCCACCATACCTCCGACTATAGCGCCACCTAGGACATGGCTCGAGCCATGTCCATTAAGGAATCCCCGATGTTTCTGCTGATCCATACTCTGTTACTTACGGACGAGGATCAGGTCTCCCAATGGTTTCGAAGCGATCGAAATAACCTGTCCGTTCCGTTCTAACACATCCACCTGAACGAGCAGATAGGCGTTTTGAGCAAGCACCCTCGGGTAATAAAAGAGGTTACCGGTTTCCGTCTCGAACATCAGAAATCTCTCGTCCATCTGCCATTTTTGAACAGTGAGATTCGGAACATTCGTGTTGACCGTGCCATCGCTGTTGAGAGCCATGTCCTTCGCAGTGGCCAGTGTCTCAGAGCTGTTATGCTCTCTCAGCGAGTATCGTGAAACGGCGCTAACCTGAAAAACCTCCCATGTGCCTGAAAGGTTGGTCTCCTGTGCGATCAGGGGAAGAGTGATAAGCAGCAGAGTGATAGTAAGCAATCGTCTTATCATAGTGTCCTCCCTTTAATGATAATAGGAAAGGCCTTTGCTTTCCACAGGCAAATCATAGATATCGTCCAAAGAAAGAGTGCGGCTCGTTCTAAAGATCAGGTGCGCCCAATAAGCTAGGCGAAAATCTTCCCGGGATTCAGGACATGATTGGGATCGAAATCATCCTTGATCTTTTTCATGAGCTCGATCTGATACTTATCCACACCTAGACCCAGGAACTTCTTTCGCGTGACCCCTATGCCGTGTTCGCCCGTTACCGTTCCTCCCAGCTCGACAGCGATCCTGTAGATATTCGCTGCAGCCTGAGGCTCCTTCTCCTTCCACACGCTCTCTTCGACGTTTTTGATGATGTTCACATGGACATTGCCGTCCCCGGAATGGCCAAAGGTGATGATGTCGATACCATATTTTTTTCCGACCTCTTTGATCCGGTTGAGCAGCTCCGGCAGTTGCGTCCTTGGAACCACAACATCCTGGGTGTCCATGATATGCTCTGGGCTCAGGTTCTGCAGAGCCTCGATGATCATTTTGCGTATCTCCCACATCCGGTCCCTTGTCTGGAGATTGTCGGCAACCATGACATCCTCTGCTCCATTCTCAAGGCAGATTTCCCCTATCTTCTCGTAGTCCGCCTCCATAGAGCTCTGATCATTCCCGTCGAGGGTGATCAGCAGATGAGCTGCGGATTCCCTGAAGTAGGCTTCCTTCTCCAGAAGCTTCTCCACGGCTTCGATGCTGTCTCTCTCCATGAACTCCAGGGCTGTAGGAATAATGCGGCTCTTGATGATATCGGAAACCGTTTTTGCCGCCTTTCGGAAGTCATCGAAGGGAACGAGAAGATCTACCCTCTCCTTGGGTAAAGGCAGAAGACGCAGAAGAATCTTTGTGACAATGGCTAATGTTCCTTCAGAGCCTACGAGGAGCTGAATGAGATTGTAGCCGGTGACATTCTTGACGATTTTCCCACCCATCGTGACGATCTCACCCGAGGGGAGAACGACCTCCAAACCTACGACGTAGTCCTTCGTGACACCGTATTTTATACCGTGGGGTCCGCCGGCATTCTCGGCGATGTTCCCTCCGATGGTGCACGATTCCGAGCTCGCCGGATCTGGGGGGTAGAACAGACCATGATTCTCCAACTCGGTCTGCAGAGTGTTAGTGATGACTCCGGGCTCGACCCAAACCATCATGTTCTCCTGGTCGATCTCAACGATCTTGTTCATTCTCTCGAGTGAGAGAACCACGCCGCCGTAAACGGGGACGGCACCGCCGCTCAATCCTTGGCCGGCTCCACGAGGAGTGACGGGAAAATTTTCTGCATTGGCCAGTTTCATGATCTCAGAAACCTCTTTGGCCGATCGAACCTTAACCACCGCGTCGGGCTCGTGATGGAGCTCGGCTACCTCGTCGTGGGCATATTTGTCCTTATCCTCATCAGAGGTAGAAACGTTCTCGTCTCCTACAATATCTCTCAGTTTGGACAGAATTCCCTCATCTATCTTCGTGTACATGGTGTTTTGAATTTCCTCCTGGATTGGTGCTGCTAACGATATGGTAAGCATAGTATATCTAAAGAGTCGTATATTATCAATCCTCTGAGTGAGGAGAAAGGACGACGACAATTACGGTGCGAACGCTGGTGTGATCCTGCGGACTAAAGGTTGCGGGGCAGCGAATTAATAACTGTTCCGGCTATCCTGTCCCGGAGCGTTCGCTTCGAAGGGCCCAGGTCGAGAATAACTCCGGAAGATCAAGCTCCGATACGATTGCGGTATTCCGAAGGATTCAAACCTTTTTTTACAGATGATGTCCCCTTCTGATCCTGCATTTCGTAGTACATCGAGTTGATCGTATTCTCCAGCTCAGAAACCAATCGTCGCTTCTCCTTCCGAAAGGAAGCCTGCGAGTTAAACGGTATCGGCTTGCCGAGACGAATGGATTTCACCTTTTCGTTTACCGCTATGGGCAGAAAAGAAATAACCTTTTTGGTCCTCCGATAGAAGTATTTGGCCAGGCTCACAAAACCGGCATCGAATTTGCAGAGATGTCCGCTGATTCTTTGATCTGCGTTTTCCGGAAATATCAGAATGCTTTTCCCTCCCTCGAGAAAGCGAAGGGTTTTCTGTATTGTCTTCCTGATCCTCTTGCTTCGCTTGTACACGGGTATGGCCTCAACAGTCCTCATCACTGAGACGCAGGCCCTGGCAAGAAGCCAGGTAAGTGACCTACCCAACGAGCCGTTCAATCTCAGCTCAGGATCGACAAAATCCTTCTTGAGGTAGCTCCCGCATTTCGTTATATCGGTGATCTCATGGGTTACCCATGGATGGACCTTGAAGGGAATCGAAGACATGACCGAAACTGGTCCGAATGAACCGAGGTGGTTTGAGACGAGGATGAGTGGCTCATTCGCAGATATATTGTGGGTACCCCTTAGCTTGACTTTGAGAAAGACGTGCTTTATCAGCCAATAGGCGATCCGGTAGAAGATCTTACCCATAACTAAGGCCTCGAGGTAAGAACAAACCTTTGATAATACTCTCTACCTGCGTCGGCAAATTGTCAAGATTCATTCTCTCGGCCTGGTGTGTGGTCCGAATCGGTGCATCGTGTTATAGTAAAAGACCATCTGCGAAGCAGCGGTGCGGGCTCAGCCGCCCACCCGTTGCGATGGCTTTTACAAAGCACCGAAGGTGCAAGTTTCGAGCGCTTAAAAAGCATAGCCGATTTCCATGATCAACGGCTTCGAAACTGCAGTGACCGCAAGATCAGCTTTCACATACAGGGGTTGCAATGAAGTTCATCATTGGTGTCGATGCCGAGGGTGGCGCTGGAGTAATCGGCGAAACCGGCAAAACCGTTTCGGATTCCAAAGACTTCGATTTCGCCAAACATCAGGTCACACGCGAGGCCAACGCCGCTGCCTTAGGGTTGTTTGCCAAGGGAGCGAAGCAGGTCGTCGTTTGGGACAATCACAACGGCAGCCTGAATCTGGATTACGATTTGCTGGATGAACGGTGCGATCTGCTTTTAGGACGGGGGGGTGAACACCGAATACCGATTCTCGGCGAAGGCTACGATGGCCTCCTATTAGTAGGCTATCACCCAAAGGAAGGAACCGTTGGCGGTATTTTGGCTCACAGCTTCAGCTCTCGAGACTACCAGTACCTCAAGATCAACGGCGAAGAGGTGGGGGAGATCGCGATTGATGCCGCCACTGCAGGCGAGCATAGCGTGCCGGTCATCTTCGTTTCATCGGACGACAAGGGAGTAAAAGAAGCCGTCGGCCATCTCCCCTGGATCGAAACCGTGGAAACCAAGAGGGGGCTGGGCCGGAATTTTGCCCTGAGCAAACATCCCAGGCGCGTTTTGGACGAGATAGAGGCAGGCGCTGCAAAAGCCGTAGAACGCTTGGCAGAGATGAAACCCTTCCGGTTTCAGTCCCCAATGACTTTCGAAGTAAGATTCCAGAGAGCGGATTCCGCCGAGCAGGTGGCGAGGCGAGACCGGCGCTTTCGCCGGATCGACGCCTTCGCCGTCGAACGCCAGGCGGAGAGTATAAGCGAGCTTTTTTAGAGAGGAATGCAAAATTTATGAAGTACCGCTATTTAGGTTCCTCGGGATTAGTCGTTTCTCGAATTACCCTTGGAACAATGACCTTTGGAGCCGGCGATTGGGGGTGTGACGAGAAAACCTCACACCAGATCATAAAGCAGTATCTCGATGGAGGGGGCAATCATATCGACGCCGCCGACGTTTACGCTGGAGGTCGGGCCGAAGAGATCATCGGAACCTTTCTTCCCCAGATCAACCGGGATGATGTCATAATCGCTTCAAAGTGCTACTTCCCAATGGGTCAACAGCCCAACCAATACGGCGTTTCGAAGAAACATATCATGGCCTCATGCGAGGCGAGCCTGAAGCGAATGAAGACCGATCACATCGACCTCTACTACATCCACGGTCCCGATCCGATAACACCCCTCGAGGAGGCTCTACACGCGATGGATGACCTGGTAAGTCAGGGCAAGGTCAGATACCTGGGTTGCAGCAACCTTTTCGGATGGCAGATCGCCAGAGCCGCCGGCATAGCTGCAGGCCGGCAATACGAAGGATTGATTGCGGGTCAGTATCTCTACAACCTCATCCACCGCGAGGCCGAGCGGGAAATCATTCCATCGGCGGTGCATCACGGAATGGGAATCGTCTGTTACAGCCCTTTGGCTGGAGGACTTTTGACCGGCAAGTATAAAGGTATGAAAGAACCGGTCGAGGGAAGCCGACTCGCCTACAGAACGGCCATAGACGGCCCTCGCTTTTGGCACGGAAAGGGATTTCAGATAGCTGAAACCCTGGAGCAAGTTTCCGCAGAAACGGGCATTCCCATGCCGAAACTGGCCATCGCCTGGCCCCTGGGGCGTAAGTTCGTCACCTCGGTGATCATCGGTGTCAAAAACACCGACCAGCTCAAATCAAATATGGAAATGGGCGACTGGGAAATGCCTGATGACGTTTGGAAGAGCCTGGAGGAAAAGACAAAGCCCGTTGAGGATTATTTAAACTGGTTCGCCAAGGCCAACTATCAAAGGTTCTTCTCGGCGGTCGAGTTCCACGACGATAGGCGGGATTTGCCTTGACAAATTAACGGATTGAAACAACCATTAATCGAGCCGGATTTACCTATGCATAGTGCGAAAGCTTCTACAGCCCTGTCAAAAGCCTCTGCGGGGACATCTCTTTCCAAGGTCGCATTGGTAAGGGGCGACGATCGAAAGACAAACGTATCGAAAGCGCTGGAGCTAATCGCCGATCAGATCGATGTCTCTAAAAAAGAGAGCATTTTGATCAAGCCAAACTTTGTTTCAACCCACAGCCAGTCATCGGCTACCCATGTGCAAGCGGTCAGGGCAGTGCTTGAGTTTTTGAGGCAGCGTACATCTAAGCCCATAACGATCGGTGAGAGTGCGGCGTTGGGAAATGCCCAGCAGGGCTATTCCAACTACGGTTACCTGCCTCTGGCCAAAGAGTTTGGCGTGCGGCTGATCGATTTCGACGACGGCGAGTTTGTCGAGGTCAAGGCTTATGACAGAAGCTTCAGGCCCATGTCTCTCCACGTTTCCCGAACCACCCTGGAAAGTGACTACCGCATCTCTGTTTGCCTACCCAAAACTCACGACAACGTCATCGTCACCCTTTCCCTCAAAAACATCGTAGTGGGAAGCCTGAGAAGCAAATCCGCCATCCATCAGGGTTATCCGGCCATGAACGTGAACCTCTTCCAGATGGCGAAACATATCGCGCCCCACCTCTCGGTTATCGACGGGTATACCGGAATGGAGGGAAACGGACCCGTCGGAGGACCCACGGTGGATCTGCGCCTTGCCATAGCCAGCACCGATTTTCTGGCTGCTGACACCGTGGCAGCCCGGATCATGGGATTCGACGTGGACCAAATCGGCTATCTGCACTACTGCAGCATTAAAAGGTTGGGTGCGGGTCGGATTGCAGATATGGAGATTCTGGGTGAGAGGTTGCACGATTGCATCAAAAAGAAGTTCAAACCCCACTCAGGATACAGAAGGCAGCTAGAGTGGCGGGTGGACGGCGTGCAGCGCTATCTGTGATAGCGGTATCTCTGATATCGAGGAGCAGATCACGAGCAAGGCAGATGCAAAGATCGTCCGAATCGATGTTATTGACGGCATCAGAAGGCTCACGGTCCGCTGCCCCTTCTGCGGAATGGAACATTACCACGACGGAGGTCCCGAGAACGAGCCTCTTTCCCGCTTTATAGGCCACAGACTCTCCCGCTGCAGAAATAGGAAGCCTCAGCAGTACCGGCTCGTCTCTCAGGAGTACGAATAGACAGAAGCGCTCTCAAATCCCCCTCACCGTGTCTCCGCTCGACGAAACCCTCTCGAGGGGGAGGTGTTTCGAAATCTCCTCTTCGTCCAGTGTCAGGCCCAAACCAGGCGTATCTGGAAGCTCGATAAAACCCTCCTTCTGTCTCGGGAAACCCTTAGTCACGGTGAAATAATGGTCAGTATAAAACTCCGCGTGGTATTCGAGGATCAGAAAGTTTATAGCAGAGGCGCAGAGATGAGCTTCTGCGATGGCCCCTACCGGGCTGCAGACGTTGTGAGGCGCAATGTGAATGTGTTTGGCTTCGGCCATTGCTGCGATCTTCTTGAGCTCTGTAATTCCCCCGGCATTTGCGATGTCCGGCTGCAACACATCCGCTGCACGCCGTTCCACGATCTGCATGAACGGAAACTTGGTGTAGAGCCGTTCACCCGTGGCGATGGGAATATTCACCCGCTTTCGAACCTCTACCAGCTCATCGATGTTTTCAGCAGATACCGGTTCCTCGAACCAGAAGGGGTGATAGGATTCGAGGCGTTGGCCCAGCTGAATAGCCGTAGCGGGGCAGAACTTGGCATGCACTTCGACCAGGATATCCACATTCGGACCAATAGCCTTCCTGACCGCCGACACACGATCCTCAGCCAGCTGCGCCTCCGACGGCGAAATGGTGTAGTAGTTGGTCTGGCCGAAGGGATCGAATTTCATAGCGGTGTACCCCATGGAAACGACCCGCTTCGCCTCCTCGGCGTTTTGCTCGGGGGTTCCCGGATTGGTGTACCATCCATTGGCGTAGACTCGGAGCTTGCTCCGGTGTGCGCCTCCCAGCAGCTTGTATACGGGCTGGCCCAGAATCTTGCCTTTGAGATCCCAAAGGGCGATATCGACACCGGAGAGGGCTGTCGAAGCAATCCTCCCGCCACGGGCGTTGACATCGTGATAGAGCGCTGTCCAGATCACCTCCGAGTCCAGGGGGTCCCGGCCCTCTAGATAGCGCGGCATCCACTCCTTGATCATGGATATCACCTCGGAGTCGTAGCGCATAGGACTGGCGTCTCCCAGTCCGTAGATCTTGGGATCTTCAGTGAGCAACTTGACCAGCAGCCAGTTTCGTGTTGCGTTGAAATGCTTTGCCGAAAAGCGAAAGAACTCGACACCTGTTATCTTCATTCAATCCTCCCCTTTCCCGACTCGAACCCCTTTCCCGATTCGAGCCCCTCGCTCGAAAGACTATAATGCGAAATACTATGGGGGCACAAGTCCGTGAACGTTTCGCTTGATAGAGAAGACCGACTCCGTTAAAATCCTGTTTCGATGGCAACTGTGCGAAGGATTCTCTGATGAAGGAATACACTGATCCTCGGATGCATTCAGCCGAGCACATTCTCAACCAGACCATGGTTCGGACCTTTGATTGCGGCCGAAGCTTCAGCGCTCACATCGAAAAGAAAAAATCAAAATGTGACTATCATTTCGACCGTTCTCTGGAAGAAAAAGAAATCCGAGGCATCGAGCGCAAGGTCAACGAGGTTATAGCCAGAGATCTCCCGATTACAGAGGAGTTTGTAACTCGTGACGAGGCGGCCCGGCTTTACAGTCTCGAGAAACTTCCTGAAAACGTCGGAGAAAGCATCAGAATCGTCAAAATTGGCGAATATGACGCCTGCCCATGCATCGGTGCGCACGTGGGATCGACGAAGGAGATCGGACAATTCCGGATCACCTCCTCGAGTCACCGAGATGGGGTGTTGAGAATTCGATTCAAAATCTCTTAGGAGCCATGAAACAGAGCGTTTGGGTTTTAACCATCATTTTTTTGGAATTCTGCGTGGCGCCGAGCTTCTCTGAAAACTCGCTGCGAATCATCTACAGCGCATCGTTGAACGGCAATCTCGACGGCTGCACCTGCACCACGAATCCCAAAGCAGGTCTGGTAACACGGGCGGCCTATCTGCGCGGTATCAATAATCGCGATCAGGTGCTCCTTCTGGACGCCGGCAACATCTTTTATCCTTTCCCCGATGAGTTTCTGGCAGAAGAGATCCTCGAGGCTTATAGAGATCTTGGATACCAGGCCATCGCTGTGGGAAATCAGGAGTTCTCCATGGGAGCGGATACCCTGCTCGAGCTCAGGAGAAAATTTCCTCTGCTTTCCCACAATATCTCGGTGAGGCCTTCTGATCCTTCCGCCAACGCAACAGGCCAGGTTTTAGGTCCCGATCCCATCATCATAGAAAAGGGAACGTACAGAATAGGCATTGTCTCAGTGACGGATCCGGCTGTTCTGGAGACAATCCCGGAAGATATCCGCAGCAGAGTTGCCGCCGAATCGCCTTCCGCAACTCTGGCGCGCCTCCTACCGGCTGTCGAGAGGGAAGATGTGGATCTCACAATTCTTCTCTACCACGGCCTCTATGACAACGCAAAAAGGCTCCTGAGCACGCTCAAGGGAATCGATGTTCTGATTCTCGGTCATCAAGAGCTTCTCATCGATGCCGAAGAGGTAGGGACCTCCATCCTCGTCTCTCCAGGAGGCAAAGGCAACAATCTGGGCATTCTAGAGGTCCTGTTTGCCGAAAACGAAACAAAGGCGTTCAACAACTCCTTTATCGCCTTCGACTACAAGCGCGATCCAAAGGATCCGTCGGTTATGCGCAGAATCCAAAGTTACATAACCGAGAGGAAGAAAAGGCTGACTCGTCCTGCGAAAACGCAAACCCAGGTCTTTGGTCGGAAGCTCGCTGTCATCCCAGTTATTTCAGCTGGGATACTAGATGGAATCAACCCGTGCGCTTTTACCACTATCATCTTTCTTCTTACCGCCCTCGCACTGGCGGGAAAACGCAAGCGGGAAATTCTCATTCTAGGCCTCTTCTTCGCACTGAGTGTCTTTGTCACCTATTTCTTGATAGGGCTCGGGCTCTTTGAGGCCGTCAGGGCGACCACAGTATTTCCG
>CAZLRN010000121.1:0-10801 GCA_964561715.1 uncultured Spirochaetales bacterium | reverse complement strand
ATCCAGCTCCCGTCTTATGTTCGTGGCAAATTCCTCAACCAGCTTCACCGGATTGTAGAGCTTGAGGGAGGGAACGCGTTGTTCTGCGAGAGTTGCCAGATCGAATAGAATGGAAAGGTCAGTTTCGATCGTCTCCCGAATGCCGGGTCTCTGTATTTTGACTGCAACCCTCTCGCCGTTTTTCGTCACGCCCTGCTGCACCTGCGCGATCGATGCGGCTGCGATCGGCTCCTCGGAAAAGAAAGTGAACAGCTCTTCGATTGGGGAGCCCAACTCGGACTCAACGATCTCTCGCGCTTCATGAAGGGAAAACGGAGCAACACGATCCTGAAGCTTGCTAAACTCCCGCGCAAAGTCCTCGGGAATGATGTCCGGCCGCAGACTGAGTATCTGTCCCAGCTTGATGAATGTGGTTCCGAGCTCCTCGAAGGCCAGCCTGAGACGCTCGGCTAAGGATTTCTGCAGGATGCGTCTCTTCTCCCGCTTTCGGATCAGCTTTCTGCCAAAGCGGAAGAGGAACTCGACCCGCAGCCTTCCGACTATATCTTCGAATCCATATTTCGCAAATGTGGAAATAATACGACGGTAGCGTTTGATGTTTCTGTAGATTTTGAGCTTTCTCACAGCACTTCAGTGCACACTTCAGTGCATTCCGGATGGTGGATGACAGATTTCTAAGGCCAAAGAAAGGCCTGTTTCCCTACTTCTCTATCTTCTTACCCAACTCCTCGATGCGCTTTTCGAGACTGGCAATGTCCTCCTTCGAGGCGACTCCAAGAGAATCAATCGCCTTTCGAATCTCGACATTTATCTTTTCGTTTATTCTTCTCTCCTGCTCTTTTGCCCTGTCGAGTATCTCTTCGACCAGCTTGACGCCTTCGTCTTTCGTGACCTCGCCCCTCTTTACCATTTCGTCCACAAAAGACTTGGCCTTCTCCTGTGTCAAGGAGAGAGCCCCTAGCCCCAACAGAATTCCTCGCCTGATGAGTTCAATCATTGACTACCCCCTCATCCTAAAATCTTATTGCGAATATTGCGGTTGATCAACAGCTCACAAGGGCCTCCTGAGCCGTAAATTAAGGAACACCCCGGATGCCTAGCTGCCTCTTCGCAGCCAATTCTCGATACGCAACCTCTTCACATCTTTAAAATGGCGTATGTTCCCAGTGATTAGCGTAAGATCGTTGGTGAGCGCTATCGACGCAATTTCTAAATCTGTCAGTGAAAGGCTTACTCCATCAGCCTCGAGTTCAGCTCGAAGCGTGCCACAGACGTAAGCCGCTTTTGCATCAAATCCGACAATCCTGACCGTAGGTAGAAGAAGCTCCTGAAGATTTCGGAGATGATGTTCTTTTCTATCGCTTTGACATGCGCCATAGACGATCTCATAAATTGTAATGGTAGAGATAAACTGCTGTTCTGGCGGGATTCTTTTTATCCTGCCGACCAACTCTTCGGAAGGAGAAAGCTTGAATAAATTTGTAATTGAATCGGTGTCAAAGAGATACATTGCGCAGATCATCCGAATGTCGACTACGATAGATCTCTTCGATTTCGCCTGCGATTTCTTCGAAGCTTTCCCATTTAGCCGCAATATCAGCCAGGCTTTTCCGTTCCTGAAGCTCTTGCAGCTTATTGTAGTCGTTAATTCCTACGAGCGCTGCTACAGATTTCCCACGCTTGGTTACTAGAATGCGTTTTCCCTCACTCTTAGCTAAAGTGACATATTCGGACAACCGGGCCTTCAGATCCGCAATAGGGACTTCATCATTAGCCATTACATCCCTCTTAAAATAGTCATTATGACTAGTCATATTTTAATTGTTTATTGCAAACAGGTCAAGACCAAATACCATATCGTCTTCACTTTTCCTAACGCGCCACATGTATCTCGTGATTTTCCTCAATGCACTCTTGGATTGAATTTCAAGGCAAAAGGTTTCATAATTCCCATTACATAAACGTTAAGGGGGGAATCTATGAAAAGCATCAGCGTGTTTCTCTTTACACTCGTTCTGGTTACTCCCGTTTACGCAGAGTACGGTTTCGAAACCGATTCGATTCAAACGGACAAGGGACCGTTGAAGATAACCTTCATCGGCCACAGCTCTTTGATACTCGAATGCAACGGTCTGGTCATCCATGTCGATCCTGTGAGCAGAGAGGCCGACTATTCCAAGCTTCCCAAGGCGGATTTGATCCTTATAACCCATCATCACGGGGATCACTTCGACCTCAGCGCGATCAAAGCGATTCAGACCGGCAAGACGAGATTCGTCGTCAATCCGGAAGTCGGCAAGCAGATGAAGGGCGAAACCATTACCATGAAAAACGGCGATGTCCAGACTCTGATGGGCCTGAGGATCGAGGCCGTGCCGGCATACAACACGACCGAGAGCCGTTCTCGCTCTCATCCAAAGGGAAGGGATAACGGCTACATCCTCATCATGGGAGGAAAGAGAATCTACATCGCCGGCGACACCGAGGATACGCCGGAGATGAAGCAACTCGAGGACATCGATGTCGCCTTTCTGCCAATGAACCAGCCCTATACGATGACACCCGCTCAGGTGGCCGAAGCAGCCAGGGCGTTCCGTCCGGCCATTCTTTATCCCTATCACTATGACGACACCGATGTGTCGGAGCTGGTAAGCCTTCTCAAGGGAGAGAACGACATAGAGGTCAGGATCCGACAGATGCAGTAGATAGCAAATCCAAAAAGGAGAGCGCGCCGCTCGCCAAGGAGGCAACTATGTCTGAAAAAGCAGATTTTCTGAACGTAGCTCGCAAGACGGGTGTCGAAATCGCCGAAGAGGACGGCCTCGCTTTTTGGCAGGGCCCCGTAGCAGGTAAGAAGAAACCTCAGGGGCCGATGGCGGGAAAACGCATCGGAATCATCGTAGCGAGCGAGTTCAGCGATTTTCAGGCCTACTATCTGGCCCTCTATCTTACAGAGTTTGGCGGTGAAGTCGATTTTCTGGGCGTAGACTGGGTCAAATGGAAAAACACGCGCCCCACCCTCTCGGACAAAGGGGTACAGGGGATCTGGGGATTGAGCCTGGATCCTATTCCAACCATGTCAAAAGGAAGGCAGGGCTACAAACCCTTCCGGGAAGCGCGACAGGAGGACTACGACGGGTTGATCGTCTTGGGAGGCCATTCGGCCGACATTCTTCAAACCCAATCTGAGGTGACCGCATTCTTGGGCCGTGCATATGAGAGAGGAGCCATACTGGGGGCCATCGGTGGCGGCTCCCTCCCCCTGATCAATGGCGGAATCATAAACGCCAAGAGATGCACGGGGAACCGCATCGTGGCCTTTATGCTGCGCAAAATTGCCGCTTTCGAAGACCTTCCAGTCGCGAGCGACCAGCGGATCGTAACGGCACGAGACACCGTGGACACACCCGCCTTTCTCAGGCTGCTCTGTCAGCAGTTTGATTCGAGCTTTCAGCCTGACAGGAAGGGAATCCTCGATGGCAAGAAAATCCTGATCATTGCAGGAGAAGATTTCGAAGATGTCGAGCTGGTGGCTCCAGTTCTGGAGTACCTCTACCGGGGAGCGGGAGTGAAGCTGGCAACCTTTCCTCCGCCCCTACGAGCCCGCCCTCCTCTCCTGGGAGTGGATGTAGTCTTGGGTAACTTCGGCGTATCGGTGCCCCTTCAGGAAATTCCCGATAGTTGCTACATCCTCAAAAAGCTCTCTGAGGTATCGATGAGCGATTTCGATCTGGTTCAGATACCCGGCGCCTTTTGTCCCTGGAACATGGTCGCCTCAGGGCAACCCATCGAGTTTCTCAAAAAGGCTCATGAAGCCGGGAAGCTCATCGCGCCCATCTGCCACGGCGCCATACCCGTTGCTGCGGCGCATCTCGTGGCGGGGCGGCATCTGGCCGGAGTGGGTGCCTGCAACGATGCTGTGACGATCATGGGCGGCAAACACAGCGGAGATTGGTCTGCCGTCATCGACGGGCCGATCGTCTCCGGACGCGTTCCGGTCGATGTTCCGGAGTTTCTCGACGCCGTCTCGACAGCTCTATCGAGGCGATAGTTATCTAGACGATAGTTATCGAGCAGATAGTGATCGAGGCGATAGCTCCCTGTGGATCTGGGGCATAAAGGCGCTGATCTCTATGCTCTGGGGACAGAGGTCTTCGCACTGCTTGCAGTCGGTGCAGGCGGAGGCCCGGCTGCCCTCCTCCAGGTTCCCATACATCATTTTCGCCTGTTTCATGTCGTTGTACATCTTCCCATAGTTGTAGATGTAGAAGACCCGAGGTATGTTGACACCCGAAGGACAGGGCATGCAGTACTCACACTGCGTGCAGGGCACTGGTTTGAGGCTATCGTAGCGATCCCTCACTCGGGCAATGAGATCTAGCTCGTCTTTCGAGAGGCTATCGGCCGCAGAAGCCCAGGCTACATTCTGCTCGACCTGTTCCATCGTGCTCATGCCGCTCAACGTCAAAGTGACTTCTTTTTTGTTCCATAGCCATCTCAGGGCCCATTCCACTGGCCTCCTCTCTCGGCGAGCCGTTGCGAAGAGATCCCTAATAGGCTGCGGGGGATCGGCCAGGCTGCCTCCGAGCAGGGGCTCCATGACGACAACAGCCATTCCCCTGGCTGCGGCGTATTCCAGTCCCTCTGTTCCCGCCTGAACCGTTTCGTTCATGTAGTTGTACTGGATCTGGCAGAAGGTCCAGCTCTCGTATCCATCCACGACGGTTTTGAACTCATCCAATTTGCCGTGAAAGGAAAAACCCAGCCATCCGATCTTGCCGGATTTGATGGTTTTCTCGGCCCAATCTATGATTCCCAGCGGCTCCACCTTGCCCCATCGTTCTGCGTTGAGACCGTGAAAAAGATAAAAGTCGATTCTATCTGTCTGAAGCTTCTCCAGCTGTTCCTCGAAGAACCGGTCGAAATCGTCGGCGCTATTGACCATCCACACCGGCATCTTGGTTGCCAGGTGGACCTTCTCCCGATAGCCGCCCTTGAGCGCCCTTCCCAAAAAACGCTCGCTGTTGCCCTTATGGTAGCCATAGGCAGAGTCCACGTAGTTTACCCCGTTGTCGATGGCATAGTGAAGCATGCGCGTGGCTTGCGGCTCATCGATGTTTCCCTTATCGTCGCCGACCACCGGTAGCCTCATCGCGCCGAAGCCCAGTATGGAGGTCTTCCGGCCGGTCTTGCCAAATTCACGATACAGCATGATGCTCTCTCCTCGTTCCTGCGTATTTGCTCTTGTGAGGTCTCTCTAACGGCTCGATCGGGCCGTGTTTATGATATCGTCAACCATCTGGTCGACCGTGTACGTCGGCGTCCATCCCAGATCTTCCTTGGCTCGATCGCAGTTGACGCGCCAGTCGATAAATCCCTCTACGATGGCCATGACCATAGGATCGGGCTTAAAAGTGAACTGGGCGTCAGGAATCCTTTTCTTTACCGCCTCTACGAGCTCCTTGGCGACAACCCTTCCTGAAGCGATGTTGTAGATTCGCCTGGGCACCTCCGCAGCAGTGGCCAGAGTGAAGAGGGCGTTGGCCGCGTCCTTTATGTAGACAACGGGATAGGCCGAATCCTCCGTCGCCTCGATCTCGTAGGGTTCGCCAAGGGCTGCCTTTTCGGGAATGAAAGAGGTGAAGAGACTGGCCGAACCCGAGCTCGCCGAACGTCCCGGTCCTGTCACGGCAGCCAATCGAACAGCTCTGAAATCCAGCCCAAAACGGCGGAAGTACAGCAATCCGATCTGCTCTGCCATGAGCTTGGTCAATCCATACCAGCCGTCCGGCTCCGTGGGCATGGTTTCGTCCATGGGCTGCGGAAGTCCACGTCCGAACACGCTTATCGTGCTGGCCATGACGATCCTTCTGTTTCCCGCCTTCTGAGCCGCATCGAATAGATCCCGGGCTCCGTTCACGTTGACGGCCATGGCCAGATCCGGGTCTCGGTCGCATCCAGTGGTCAGGATGCCTGCAAGATGAATAATGGGATCGCTGCCGGTCTTGTGGACCAGCGACCGAATGAGATCCCGGTCGCGGATATCCCCCTTTTCAAAGGTCACCCTGTCTCCAAAAGTCTCTCTGACAGCGCCGCTGGGTTCGGAAAAATCGAAGCAGAGCACCTCGTAGCCTGCGTCGAGAAACTCCCGGATCACATAGGACCCCAAAAAGCCGGCGCCGCCGGTTACCAGAACCGCCATTGTCTCCTCCTATTACTCACTGTCTCGATTGCTGTCGAACTAAACTACGATCTCGTATCGTTGGCTGCGACGTGGCCGGCTGAGGCCTACGCGGCCCGCCCACAACCCATACAATTTAGCCTATTTTCTATATGCAGCCAACTGCTTGCAGAGCAAGCTTGTGGCAATTACTTCGCAAAATCTTATTGAAAAAACAAGATTTTGCTCCATAATCGCACATCATGGAAGGGTTTTCAGTTTAGTCTATTAGCCGAGTGTTGTCCAACACGATGAGACTTTACAAAAGGACACTCTCAATACGGACCAGTCGGATGAAGTACCGGCCCAGTCGGATAGCTGCAAAATACCGTGTTTATCCGCGATCACTATGCCGAAGAGGAGGCAGAGCCACAACCGAGGTGACGGCGCCCAATCCGGCAGCTATGCCGGCAATCACAAAGGCCATCGTATAGGAGCCGCTGCTCTCGGCGATTCGCCCCGCTACAAAGGGACCCGCTGCCTGTCCAACACCGAAGAAAAGCGTGATGAAACCCAGAGCCGCAGGGGCCAATCGGGCTCCCAACAAATCTCCCGCCGTCGCCGCGACGATGGCCGGAATGCTCCAGGCGGTGACGGCAAAGAGCAGGGCCGAAACGTATGGGCCCGCCGGGGCTTTCCACAAACCAAAAAGCACGTAGCATAGGCCCTGGAGCAAATAGACAATGGCAAGGCCGTACTTCCTGCCGACAAGATCCGAGACACTTCCCCAGATAAAACCGCTTATTATGCTGAGGGTGCCGACGCTCGACCACAGGGCGCCGGCGGAATGGATGGTGAAACCGGCTTCGCTGACGAGATATCGGGCAAAAAAAGTTGCATAGATGACATATGAAAAGCCAAACAGGATATAGATTCCGCCTAACAACCATATCGAAGGTGATTTATAGATCAATCCCCACTGGAGGGGCGATGATCTGCTGGGGGGCGTCGCATACTGCTCCCTATCGGAAGGCTTATCGCGCAGCAACAACCAGCACAGGACCGCAATCAATGCTCCCAAAGCAGCCAGAGCGATCCAGCTGATTCTCCACCCCGACTCTTCGTACCGTCTGAGAATTGCGGGAATCAGCATGCCCGTGATGAGAAGGCCGAAGCTCGATCCGCTCACTACGATCCCGGAGGCCAGACCTCTCCGCTTGTTGGGGAACCAAGCAGAAACGAGCCCCATGACTGGAACGTTGGAGCCGCCGCTTCCGAATCCCATGAGCAGGCAGGTCAAAAGCGCCCAGGAGAAACTGGGAGCCAATCCGGTGGCCAGCATTCCGAGGCTCGTGACAAGCATGAAGATCGAAATGATGATTCGAGGTCCGAATCGGGATGCCAACAGCCCGCTCGTGACCGCCAGGACCAGATAGCCGATCATGTTGCTCGTGGCCAGGTCCCCCGCCTGGGATTCGCTCAAACCCAGCCCCTCCTTCATGCTCGGTAGGATCATCGTGTATCCAAATCGGGCGAAACCCAAAGCCCCCAGGACAACCACTGTGCTTACAGCGATGATGATCCAACGATAGGACAGTCCTCTCTCCTGCTCCAATTCTTTCAAACTCGCTCCTTCATCATGCCGGTTTGGACATTCCTTGATTCTGGTGTGTGCTGTGATTATATCTAATAGTAACGTCTATTAGGAGGCACCTTATGGTCAAGGTCAAGACCTTTACCTCTCAATTGAAGATTCTCGCCGCCATGAAAGAACTGAACGATTTGGACAAACAGGTCAATCAATTCATCAAGGAAAACAAAATCGAGAAAGTAGTCTCTGTCAGTGACGCCTGCACCGCCGACGAGACAGGGGCTACCATGGGAATTATCCGGGTTCTCGCCTACAGGGAGTGATAGGGAGTGATACATATCGTTGGCTGCGCCCTACGCGGCCCGCCCACAACCCAAACAATTTGACCCATTTTTTAAATGCATGCCAAGTGCTTGCAAAGCAAGCTGCTTGCAGAGCAAGCTGCTTGCTTTGCAAGCTTGTAGCAATTCCGGCTCAGATCGGTTTCGGAAAATCTTGCTAGAATAAAAAGAAATTGAGCCGGAATTGCACAGCAGCTGATAGCAATCATCCTCCCTCTCTCTTGACAAATCAATCATTACTCAGGTAATGTGGCCAAAAGTCGAGCCAATCCGTTTGGTTCGATTTTCAATGCCTGCTTCGGGAGAGCGGAATGCGGTGAGATACCGCAGCGGTCCCGCCACTGTATCCGGGGATGAAAGCAGCAACGTACCGACGCAAAGCCATTGCTCCTAATGAGTGAGAAGGCGCTGCGAGTAAGACGATCCGGAAGCCAGGAAACCCTCTCGAGGCTGCAACCTCGAGGTAAGGGATGCGCATCGCGCAATCATTCAGAACCGCCCCTATTCACTTCCGATCGCAGAAGCTATCTCATACGAAGGGCGTCCTCTTTCTCTCAACGCTCCTGTTGACGTTTTGCCTCTCTATA
The DNA here is from genome assembly GCA_964561715.1 of uncultured Spirochaetales bacterium. Taxonomy (GTDB): domain Bacteria; phylum Spirochaetota; class Spirochaetia; order SZUA-6; family CAZLRN01; genus CAZLRN01. The sequence continues at coordinate 2,122 of CAZLRN010000121.1, read as the reverse complement.
TCGGCACAGACTGATGGGTCCCCTACCGACGAAGACGTGCTTGAGATGGAGAAGGTGATCATCACCGCGACGCGTACAGAGGAGGAACTGCTCGATGTTCCCCAACATGCCACAGTCATAACCGAAGAAGAAATCCGCGCCATGGGGGCATCCAACCTCGCCGAAGTAATAGACGAAAAGGCTGGAACGTCGATCTCCGATTTCGGGCCTTTAGGAGCACAAAAATCCGTATCCCTCAGAGGCTCTACGACGAGTCAGGTGCTCGTTCTCATTGACGGAGTAAGGACCAATAACGCTCAAAACGGGGTGGTAGACCTGTCCTTGATTCCTTTGGACAACATCGAACGTATCGAAATCGTGCGTGGAGACATGAGTGCTCTTTATGGCGCGGACGCCGTGGGAGGGGTGATCAACATTATAACAAAGAGGGAAGCGACAAAGGACTATACGGTTCGCATCCAGGTGGAAAACGGAAGCTATCTTCCGCAGGAGCACGTCAAAGGTTATGGCCTGGACAAAGAAAAAGCAGAGCCTGAAAACCTGGATCTAGTGGATTCGCAGAGGATTTCCCTCCAGATGTCTCATGACTTCGGCCCCTTAATGCTCAACTCATCGGGTTCGTTCTTCCGCGCCCAGAACGGCTACATATTCAAAGATCTCAACAACGAGGACAGGAAGAGACAGAACGCCCATTTTCTGGGGGGGGATGCCTCACTGGCCCTTCGGTTTCCCTTTCAGAGCGGATTTGTCGATGTCTCGGGATTTTACCTGAAGAACAACAAGGGGATTCCCGGTAAGGCGAGCTCTCCTACCTTGAACGCAGAGCAGAGCGATCAGAGGGTTCGGGGCGTCCTGCACATGAAAACGGATCATTTTTTTACGGACCTCGTGACCTGCGACATCAATACATACGTATCCTCCTCCGAGATCGGCTACGAAGATCCGGATGCCGGTTTTGATTCCCTCCACAGACTCGTCTCAACCGGCGGTGAGCTCGTGCAGGAGCTTCTCCTCTTCGAATCCATGACCATCATTTACGGTCTCAATGCAAGCTATGATACTCTAGATAGCACAGATGTGGGTGAGCGAAACAGAGTCTACGGCGGGGCGTTCATTGAAACACCGCTCTATCTCGGCGAGCGATTGATCCTACAACCCGCCCTTCGAATCGACTATTACTCCGATTTCGAAGCCGCCTTTGGAGCCAGGTTAGGTGCAGTCTACAACATCACCGAAACTCTGGCCCTCAAGACCAGCCTTTCCCGCTCCTACCGTGCTCCAACCTTTAACGACCTCTACTGGCCCGCCGACGTCTACGCGGAGGGCAATCCCGATCTCGAGCCTGAAACAGGTTATAGTGGAGAGGTGGGATTGACCTTCATGAGCGAGCATCTCCAATGGAATGGATTTCTGTTCGCCCGCTACATTCAGGATGTGATCCTCTGGCAATCTGGGACCGATGATATTTGGAGGCCGAGCAACTACGGTGAGGCTCTCTATCCAGGCACCGAACAGCATGTACGCCTCATGCTTCTGGATCATCTAACTCTGCATGTGAGCTACACCTTCCTCTACACCTATGTTCTCTCAGGAGAGTTTGTATTCTCCGACAACAAAAGACTGCCTATGATACCGCTGCACGAAGCCGATTTCGGATTTCAGTACAACGACGGGAAAAACATGATCTATGTGAATGCACATTTCGAAACTCTTCGTTACCTCAAAACCTCCAACATTGTCTACCTCCCGTCGCATTTCGTTGTAAACGTCCGCTACAGACGGCAACTCTCAGATAGAGTTGGTATCTTTCTGGGCGCCGACAACCTCTTCGGTGAGAACTACGAAGTGGTTCCAGGATATCCAATGCCCGGTCTCATGATCCGCACAGGTTTAGAGGCCGAACTGTAAAGAATGAAAGCCAAGGAATGAGATATGAAAAGCAAAATAACCATTACAAAAATCGCCTTCATAGCTCTTTTGGGCATGGCGGCCTTTATAAGCACTGGCTGCTTTGTAAAAGATAACAGCAGTTCTTTCTCGAACGAGCCAAGGCTGTACATCACCGATAGCTACAACGGAAGCGTCTATATCTACGATTTCGATGACAGGCAGGCTTCGGATC
>CAZLRN010000120.1:8821-10811 GCA_964561715.1 uncultured Spirochaetales bacterium | reverse complement strand
CTTCTAGGTTTTTTAGTAGATAGTTTTATTCGGTTTGCCGCTGGATTCTTCCCGTTAACTGCAGTTTCGAAGCCACCTACTTTGCATGTGGTTATGGATTTCGGCTGTGCCCGAGCCGAAGCGGCGTATCTGCCTTAGCAATCAGTACTGGAGCGCAGGCCTTCCCATGAGTTTGCGCAGAATCATGGTCAGGGACATGGCCAGTATGAAAATGATGACAGCGACCACGGCGCCCAGTCCGATGTTGAAATTCTCAAAGGCGCGCACGAACATGTGCAGGGGAAGCACTTCGGTAGCGTGGTTCGGGCCTCCTATCGTCATGACAAAGATCATATCAAAAGCCCTGAGTGAACCTATGAGCTGCAGAATGATAATGGTTTTTGTGATCTCCCAGGCCAGGGGCAGAATCATATAATACAACATCCTCCAGCCGCTGGCGCCGTCGATCTGCGCCATCTCGATTACGTCCTGGGGCATATTCATGAATCCCGCATTGAACATCATGATCTGTATCCCAGAGAAGTGCCAACAGTGAGCAAGAATTACGGCCATCATGGCCAGCCCGGGCTCGGCGAGAGGCGGCTTGTAAAAATCCCCCAAACCGAGGACCTGCATCGCTGGCTTGAGAAGGCCGAATGCGGGGCTGTAGATGTATCCCCATATGAATCCCACGGCTACCGTTGCCAGCACCACGGGCACGAAGTACACGGTTTTGAAGAATCGGTATCCCCTCATCTGCATATAGAGGAAGTAGCCGAGTAAAAAACCAACGGTCACCTGAATGACCGTCGTGCCCCCCATGAAGAGGAAGGAGTTCCACATCGATTTCCAGAAGAACTTGTCTCTGAAGACCGTGGCGACATTCTCGAATCCCACGTATACCCGGTTGCTCAGAGTCCGCCAACGGAAGGTGGCCAGCACAAAGGCCTGAACGATGGGATTGAGCACGAGAAAACAGTAGAAGAGCAGTCCAGGGATCATAAAAAGCATGATCGCCGCGTACTTTTTGCTTCGCCAATCCAACTTTATGCCCAGCAGCTTCTCCATGGCCTTACCCCTTTATCGCCCCGATGGTCATGCCCTTCACGATACGCTCCTGCATCAGGGCATAGAAGAGCAGGTTGGGCAGGACGGCAATAAGGAGTCCCGCGCAGAGCTGCGTGTATTCCGAGTTGTACTCCGTGATGAATCCCATCAGCCCGATAGGCAGTGTCTTGATCGCCGGCTTGCTCAACATCAGCATGGCAAGCAGAAGCTCATTCCAGCATGCAATGGCGGCAAGGATCAGGATCGTGACGACTCCGTCCCTGGAGAGGGGAAGAATGATCCTCCAAAAGATTCCGCCGTAGCCGCACCCGTCGATGATCGCACACTCCTCGAGCTCTTTGGGAATCGTCAGCATGAAGCTCTCGAGGATGAAAACGGAAACTGGTATCCTGAAGGCGGCATAGATGCAGCCCAGAGCAAAGAGGTTGTTCTGAAGCTTCCAATTCATCGCCATGATGTAGAGGGGTATGACGGCAGAATGGATGGGAATCATCATGCCGGCTATGATGATATAGTAGATGAAGCGATTCAGCTTGAATTTGAACCGGGCCAGGGCATATGACAGGGTCGTGGATGTCACAAGGGTTAGAAGGATCGTTACGACGGCCACAGTCAGGCTGTTGGCCATGTAAATGGCCATTCTGCCTTTGGTCCAAGCTACCGAGTAGTTGGAAAGCTCCACGGATTGAGGGAGACCCCAGACGTTGTGGGCCAGGTCTTCCTGGGTTTTAAGGGAAGAGGAGAACAGCCACAGCAGCGGAAGCAGAACGACAACAGCGAAAAAGATCATGATGACGTAGATCAGGGCGTTGATCCACGTTCTTTTGGTTCTTAGCTTGTGGATCAGAGATCTTTTCCGCTGTTGGCCAGTCTGTTCCATTATTTGAGTCGACACGACGAGTTCCCCCTTCTTTTTGTTCTACCTCTCGGCAAAATCCTTTTG
>CAZLRN010000120.1:0-8721 GCA_964561715.1 uncultured Spirochaetales bacterium | reverse complement strand
ATTCACAAAATCCTTTTGATTCACAAAATCCTTTTGATTCACAAAATCCTTTTGATTCACAAAATCCTTTTGAGGTGTCGCTGAATCACACTTTATACTAATTGAGCTGGAGATAAAAGAGGGGGCGATCGGCTGCTACCAATCACCCCCTGGCTCAATTAGCTACGATAAAAGCAAGCTCTCCGAGCTGCTATTTGAGCGTCTTGACGTATTCCTCCGCGGCTTTTTGTACCTCCGCGATGGCCTGCTCCACTGTGAACTCGCCGGTGATCAGCCCGGGCATAGCCGTCTTTTTGATGGCCAGGTCAACAGGGGGAGGCGCATAGGCGTCCATAGAGGGAATGTATCTCGGAGCCCCGCGGAAGGCGTCCACGACCTGTTTCCAGACGACAGAGGCGCCGCTCTCGTTCCAGGGAGCGTTCCCTGCGTAGAGGTTGGCCTCTCCCTCGAGGAAGGGAAGCATCATGTCCGGGCTGGACATCACCTTGCACCATTCGATGGCTGCCTCCCGTTCCTCTTCCGGGTAGACGCTGGCAACGATCAGACCGGCGATGATTCCTCCCGTTACGATGTCCGGATCACCCATGGGCATGTCGGGCATGGCCGGGAACTGTCCGCGGCGCAGGATCTTCTTGAAATCCGCCCCTCCTGCGGTTTCGAAGTTGGCCACCTTCCACTGTCCCTCGTAGTAGGTGAGGGCTTTCTTCTGAGCAGCAAAGTACTGGTCTGCTTCCGATACGCTGAAACCCAGAACGCCGTCAGGATAGCCGCCTGCCTTGACAAACTGGTTGAACTTCTCCATGGCCTGGGGGAAGCCGTATTTGGGATTGTTCCACTGGTCTTTGGCATCATATAGGGCCAGGGCATTGGCGTTCTTCAGACCTGCGGTTCTGGCCAGGTAGATGGATGCTACCCAGGCAAAGCGGATGTCCTTGCCGCCTGTTACAGTGGCGACCAGATCCTGGGCTCGGGCCTTCTTTGCCAGGGCGACGAACTCGTCGAAAGTCTTCGGGAAGGTCCAGCCGTACTTGTTGAAGAGCTCCTCATTGTAGTACAGACCGTCCACATGGGCTTCGAAGGGGGACATCATGACCTTGCCCTCATACTCGGAGGCCATCAGAACCTTCTCATCGAACCACTGCCTGTATTCCTTGTGCTTGGGATTGTCGTAAACCGGTTTCCAGTCGATGATCTTGCCGTCTTTAGTGAACTCTCTGGCATAGCTGAGGATGCTCCAGGAGCAGTGGGGCGGATTGCCCGCCGCCATCTCGACGGTAATCTTGGTTCTGAGCTCCCTCGAGGGAAGGGCGTCGTGAACGAGCGCGATGTTGGGATGGTCTGTGTTGAACTTGTCTATCATCTGATTGACATGCTCAGCGAGCTTCGATCCGGCGGTCCAGGGAGACATGTAACGGATCTCCAGTTGTTTCGCCTTGGCCTGTTCGCCCGCGCCACCGGCAAAAACGCCTGTTGCAAGCAGAACCAACATGACGACGAGGGCAGCAAGTGTCCTTTGCTTTTTCATTTGTACCTCCTATAAATTGATACCCCTCTATTGTAGCTGAGTTGATCGGGTTGTCAAGAAAAAAGTGGCGCGGATGGCAGTAGACAACAAGCTTGCAGTCTTTTTTTCAGAGCTTATGTCAGCTGCCCTGAAATGAGGCCCGCCTAAGCGCGCTGAACCGAGATTCCCGCCTCCTCGAAACCTTCGCGAACGGCTCGCATGAGCTCCGGTGTCGCCGTATCGTAGTTGGCTATCGTCGTTCCATCCGCTCCGCATTTGGCCGACATGCGTATCGTTTCTTTGATCAACTCCGGCGTCGCCCGAACCCGCTGAGAGAGCGCCGTCAAAAAATGCTTGTCCAGCCCAACAGCCCTTCGAATAAAGTGATAAAAGCCGCGCTTGACCTCCATCAGCTCCGGATCCCCGTCCTGCTCGAGGTAGTCGGCTCCGCGGATCGAGTCGAAGTAGGGCGCCATGGCGCGAAGGTCGAAGCCCAGCATCTCGGGGTAAACCCAGCAGTCATTGAATCGTACGTCGATGTCGGGCTTTGCAGCGTGAGCGGCTGAGTGGATTTCTTTCCAGAAATTTGTGTAGGAATCCGTACGAAACTTGAACCAGGCATAGAACTCGGGTATCTCGACGAAGAGCTGGGAGGCTGTCATCGTACTGTTCCGTAGCAGAGCCAGCTCGAAGGCCTGTTTGTGATTGAAGCGGTTGTGTCCATCGGCAATCCAGAGCAGGCGGTCGACGATAGACTGCCAGGCGAGTCCCTTTTTCTCCGCGGCCGCACGACAGTGGTCACAGAAGCACGCACCGAGAGGCAGCCGAATCAATCGCTCTACCTCTCCTATCTTCTCCCGATAGGGAGGAGCCCCCAGGAAACCCCGGAAACAGTTCTGAATGTAGTCCAGATCGTATCGGGACGCCAGCTCAGTATATAGGGCCCGGGCATAGGCGACAGTATCCGGATGGTTGACGCACAGCGGCGTAGCGAGCCGGTTGCCGTAGATGTCCTGCTGCAGGCAGTCCGAAAACTGCTCTTTGAGCCTCTTCTTGTCTACCCAGGTGTGAGAGAGTTCCACGCCTGCCTTCATGCCCCGCTTTCTACAGAGATCCACCGAAAACTCCACCCAGTCCGTATCTTTGAGCTCCGGGTTCTCCGACAGTAAGGGCTTGATGCGGCTGTCCTTGTAGAAGCTCGGGTCGAAATGCCAGTAAGCCCGGGAGTCTTCTGTCCAGTACACCTTACGGCGGGGATTGTGCGGGTAGTAAAACTCGGATAGCGGGCGCTTCTCGTCATGCATAAGAATGACGGGGTAGATCGAATTGGTGAGCGTATCCCTCTCCAGGTTGTCCAGAATGTCATCCGGTTTCTCGTCCACAAAATCCCATGGAAATAGACGTGCACTGACTTCTGTGAAGATCATAACTGTTTACTCCATAATAAAAATGTGTGAATGCTTTCTGCTTGCTGGATAGTATACATTCGGATACTGGTTGCACAAGCCGTGGCGAAGCCGATTTAAAAAGAGGGGATACTTTGAGTCAAATCCCAGCATCCCTTGCGTTTATGCCGGTCACCTCGCCCCCGACCAAGGTGTTTACCTATTCCGCGGCTTACTTTTCGATCAGGGAGATGGTCAAAGCGGGACTGTGTATGACGCTGGCATCCAGTGCCTGTGGCGGCCTTTCGGTTTAGATTAGTTTAGATTATCCCCTTTCGTGGAGTAGCGATTTTCGCTGCAAACGGCGAAGTCCTGTAGCAGTTCATCCGGGTTTTGATCAATAAATTGAAGTGATCAGACTTCTAGCGCGTTCGGTCTCATATCGCACCTGAGAGCGGCAAGAATGATCAGGTCGTCGAAGAGAACCACGAGGAGCGGTGGATTTTTGGCTCAATGCGCGCCGTGGCTGCAGATGTTTACAGAGAGAAGAGGAAAATGCAAGATGTTTCTAGAATGATCCTATTCGAAAGCGGCAAATGCAAAGACACGACACCCCAAAAAACACTTGCCCGTATTCAAGATATACTGGCCGATCTGGGAATACAGACTGAGGAGGAATGGAAAGATACAGGTGTCCCAAACTGTTACTCGGTACGTGTTTCGATCAAGGGTACGCCGCTGGGCGCGAATGGAAAGGGGGTCAGCCGTGAATATGCCCTGGCCAGCGGGTATGCCGAGCTAATGGAGCGAATGCAAGGCAAACTTCTGTATTCAGGAGATTATAGCCCTCGTGCAAACAAGGCACAGGGGTTTTGGTATTATCCCGACGAGATATACTCCAATGCAGAAGATCTAATGGCTATGGATTGTGAATGGTATAGCATACTTTTAAGACCGCTGCTCAAAGATTTGAATAACTCGTCTGTAGATCAAGAAATCCAGAAACTAAAAGCCATTGAGAAATGGAAGCATAACAGGCCTGAAATTTCTCAAAATGCGAATTTTGTTGCCTTTCCCTTTTATAGTATCAAAAATCAGAAGCTCTGCTACATACCAAGCTCGATTCTACAAACGGCCTACGGAAGCAACGGTACGTGCGCGGGCAATACTTTTGAAGAAGCCCTGGTACAGGGCATCTCAGAAACCATGGAGCGCTTTGTTAACCGGTATGTCATAGAACATCCGATTACACCGCCAACAGTGCCAGATGCCTATATAAAGGATTACCCTCATATCTGGGAGATGAAAAAACATATCGAAGAGACAGGGCCTTATAAGATTGTTGTTAAGGACTGTTCATTAGGTAAGGGATATCCGGTCCTGGCATCGATACTGATTAATACGGAATGTCAGAGGTACCGAATAAAGTTCGGAGCACATCCCTATCTTGGCATTGCTCTGGAAAGAACATTTACAGAGATGTTTCAAGGCATACATCTACAAGCTGCAGCGCTTCAAAACGTTTTTTACGTTGGCCCTTCGTTTTTGAATCGTGAAATGAATATTCATAACCTAATGAGACTTGCACTGGGACACTATCCGGCCTCGTTTTTTTCCGGTGAGCCTTCATACCCATTTGAGCCTTTTCCAAACCAAGATAAAGAGAGCAATGAAGACATGCTCAGAGGATTAGTGGCATCAATTCTCGACCAGGGTTATGATATTCTTTTGAGAGACAATTCCTATTTTGGCTTTCCGAGTTACCATGTCGTCATTCCCGGATTTAGCGAGTTGTACAGTTATGACACGCTGAAAATGAAGCAATGCAAATCCTTTGATTCGGCAAAGAGAGTTCTTAGAAACTTGCATGACGCTGGTGATAAGGATTTAGAAAAACTCATTTTATACATAAAGTTCACTCAGTATTCAGTAATAGAGAATACAACTTCTCACCTCTACAAGCTTCCTATTCGAACCAATTTTCTCAATGAACATGAAGCCTATGTATTTATTCCGGTTTTGGCCTACTATAAAATGGGAAAAACCGAGAAGGCTCTCGAGCATGTTGATGATATCCTGGCAAGACGACCAAGAAATGGTGATCGCGGTTTTGAAAAGGTAAATGCCTACTACCGGTGCATTAGGAATTTTTTAAGCTGTAAAAAGGACAACTGGAAGATTGACAGGATTGAGGATCTGCTGAATAGATTTTATCCTGAAAGGTTAGTTAATAGAGTAGTGGAGGAATTTAGCCACCCTGCTCAAATATTTGATTACTTTTTTTCAAAGACAAACTGCTGGAACTGCAGTCGATGCGAGAGTAGAGAGAATTGCAGTTATGAGAATGTGGAGAGAATATACCTATCCGTAAAAGAAAAAATGAAAGCCAATCCGATTTCACAGATGATGTTAAAGGATATTTTTCGCGCTCTATAGTAGTCTTTTCTTTCGCATGACTTTCTGTACAACTGAATCAGCGTAAGGTTGCATGTGCTTCTGGTAGAATCTCATCATTTTATGATTATCAGCTTTTACGGCGAAACAACCATAGGTAATATCTGCTCTCGCCTGAAGCTGGATGGATTGATAGAGAAGCTTCATAGCGAATCCTGTATTTTGGAATTCTTCGGCAATAAATAGCTTATGGTAGCTGAGTTTGTCAGAACTCATTCTCTCAGTGATGCACCAGCCAATTACCGTGTTCTTATGTCGTAAGCCCTGACTAATCGACATCTCAGGTCGTTTTACGGTAAAAGGATCAAGATCGTCGCCATACCAGCCCGGCTGATTCTTCTTCGTTTTGATCGCTTCTTTTTCTTCGTCTTTTATCTCATGCCATGGAAACAGGGCAATATCCTCCGGCAACTGGTATTTATTAATCCAGGTCCACGAGGGAAGATTTCGATAGGGAACTTGAACTATATACATGCATGTTACCGGATTCTTCCACCGTAATTTCTTCAGTATGGGTTCAAAAGTCTTGATGACTTGCGGTTCACATATATATTCGGCCTCAATTTCGCGGAATATCCTCTTAGCCAGTCGTTGTTCCAAAGTCTGAAGCAGTCTCGTCCCCACCCCTTGATTGCGATAACTCTCACAGACAAAAATGGATGATAGAGAAGCTTTTTTCAGTGTTTCATTAAGCCGGCTCAGACACAGACCCACAGGTTTTTTTTCATCAAATGCGCCAATAGCCATCATGTTTTTTCGTCTATGATCCAATAGGAGCGGAATGCGATATTTGAGATACGTATAATTGACAAAACTGGGCAAATCGTTGGTACCAAGCAAGCGAATGGTTATCATGAGTCTAAGACTGCTATTTGAAAAAAGCGCCAGAGAGCCATATCACCCAGTTTGTCTACTTGATTTATATCTCTTACGTATTGCGACAGGAATGAGGATGCCGAAATCAATGGCTCCGATCGAGATTTTAGATCAGGTAGCTTAGAATAGTTTTCCCAGAATCCTACCTTGTTTATGTTGAATCGAACCCTGCTGGGGATTTTAGGGAAGAGGACTCTCAGGGGATACTTGTAGTAGCCTTTATGGAATAAGAGAAGCGGATCGAAGGTGCCGATTAAACCGACTAGTTCATGGTCGACATATGGGACCCGATTTTCAATGGAGTGCCACATACCGATCCGGTCAGTCTGCCTCAAGAAGTGCTGTAGTTCCCGATGATAGAGCTCCCTATATCGAAAGTTTGGCCAATCCTCCAAATCATTGAGGTAAAAATCGGTAGCCGGCAGAGAAAGTACATCATCCATGGACAGATTCAATATGCGGGTAGCCCCCTGATCGAACATCTGTATCCATTTCCTTTTCGAAAAGTATACCTGCAGTGTGGTTTTAAAGATCAGTTCCGGAAGAGGCAAGCGCCTGTTGAACTCTTTTACAAATCTTGCGGCTGTCTCGCCGTTATACTGTTCTCTGATGAAATTCTCGAAAACAGCAATATACCAAGGATAACCTGAAAATACTTCATCACCTCCTTGCCCATCCATCAGAACAGGGAGGGACTGATTTTTGTGGATGTTTTTGATGAGCAAATGCTGATTGATAGGTCCCCAGGTATGATTAGGTATTTCACAGATCCTAATCAAATCGATCAGATCTTCAATCAACAGTTCATCTTGACTCGGATAGCAAATATGATCGAAGTCGATTATCTGTGATGCCAATTTGGCAAGTCGAACATCCTGATGATCCGCATCACCGAATGTGAAGGCTTTGAATCTGCTATGTTGATTGCCTGTCAGCTGATGGATTGCATAAGCGATGTTGGTAGAATCGAGACCTCCGCTTAGGCAGGTGCCGATTTCTCTACAACTTCTGAGGTGAATGCTAATAGTCTCCAAAAACGATTCACGCAGCTTGTCTATCGCTTTTCCGTACTGATGATTATGAAAATGTGTCTGGGGGGCTTCTAAACGATAATAGGAATGTGATTCTATCTCATCTCCTTTAATTTTGATTATTTGCCCGGGAGGCACTTCAAAAACATCTTCGTAGATAGTTTCCGTAATGTCCGGCTTGTTGACAGCGGCAGCCAGAAAGGCCAGGGTATTTTCTTCGTGCAGTTTTTTTTTGACAAGCCCGCTTGCATGAATTGCCCTGATTTCAGAGCCAAAAAGCATACCTTTACTGCGAAGTATATGTGCGTAGTATAGTGGCTTGATGCCAAATCGATCTCTCACTGCCCAGAGAGTTTCTTCTTTTGAATCATAGATGAGAAAGGCAAACATGCCTCTCAATCGATAAACCGACTCTTCTCCGTATTCCACCCAGAGGTTGAGCAATACCTCTGTATCCGAATGTGTGTCAAATTGATAGCCCTTTTTTTTAAGGTCGTTTCTCAATTCATGGAAATTGTAGATTTCTCCATTATACACAAGCCAATAGGGATATTCCTTTGACAGCATCGGTTGCTGGGCTAGAGGGTTTTGATCCTGGATGGCCAGCCAGTTATGGGCAAGGCCGACTGTTATTTTTCTATCGGGCAGCTCGACATTTTCATGATTTCCGCCCCTCCACAAAAGCGGCTCAGATTCCTTATCCGTGATAATAAAAAAGCCCTTCCCATCGGGTCCCCGGTGACTCTGAGAATCGTTCATCCTCACTAGATGAGACGTGAAGACAGACTCAGAGGATCTATTTAGGATTCCGCTGATGCCACACATATGACTCTACAAGATCTGGATTATAGCCAATTGTATAAATCTTTTTTGAATTTAAAAAGAAGCGTCTCCAGTAGCTGCAAAGTTCTGGTTTTAGCAATAGAATGGAAATCGAGCGCAGGGAGTTTTGTCTTGAGAGAACCGATCCATTATGAGATAAGGGAAATCCTCGCCGAGATATTCGAGGTAGAACCAGAGAGGATAAAAGACAACGATCATCTCGTCGAGAAGCTGGGAGCGGACTCTTTAATGGCCTTGGAACTGGTCACCAAACTCGAGGAGAGATACGATATTAAGATAGAATCGGAGGATTTTCCCAAGATGACCACCTTGGATTCGACGGTTGAGCTGGTCAAGCATCTCATGAAGACGTAGAATTGTTGGGCAAGTTATCTACTCTCGATCATGCGCTTGAGCATCCTGTGGAACCGATCTCCTGCGATTGATACATTGTCCATAATCAGAGAATCCAACTCCGGCTCCTCTGCCGAGGCAACGTATCGACCGTCCCCATATCCGAGGAGGCTGACGGTTGCCCGGAGGCGATCGGCGAGAAAGATCGCGATAGCGTGGTAGAATCGGGCTGCAAATCCGCTGTCAGCATCGATCTTCTCTTGGAGCTTGTCCCGAGGGATCGAATATACAATAG
>CAZLRN010000119.1:9851-11110 GCA_964561715.1 uncultured Spirochaetales bacterium | reverse complement strand
ACTCACAGTACCGCTCAGAGGTGACTGTCCAGGCGACGGTTCAGAACTCGGACACGGATACCTCTACAGCCGAGGTCGCGACCGTGGCCTGGGCAGTCCCCGGAAGCACCCTCGGCGGCGTGATCGATCCAGCCGATTGGCAAGACGGAGCATTCGAGTTTACCTTCCCGACAACAGGACCTCCCATTCTCGTGGGAACCAGATTTGTGATCGTGACTGCGGAAGATCTCAATAGCCACGCCTCAGATGCGTCGGTCACTCTGCTGGAGTACCCGGAGGGGCCCTACCTCGAGCTCACACAGCCTGTAGACGGATCGACGTACGGTTCTGTTGTCAACATAACGGGCAGGATAGCTGATTCCGCTGCCGAGCTTGGCCTGGTGAACGAGATTGGATCTCTGACCTACAAGGTCGGGACTGACTTTCCCGTAACCATTCCTCAATCCGTTTGGGAAAACTCTACTCCAACGGGAACCTTCAATGCGAGCTTTCCGAGAGGAACCTTCTCCGGCACAATGGTGATCCGGGTGACAGCGACCGACAAGAACAGCCACCCTACGGAAATGACGCGCACACTTCTGGATCCGGCAACGGGCCCTCAACTCACAGCCACAACTGCACCTACTCCGGCTTCAGGCTACTCCCGTACGATCAGAGTCTACGGAACGGTATTAAATTCTGACGGCTCATTTCCACCATTCGATGTGAGCTCTCTCTCCGCAGTCATTTCCCCTTCGGGAGCGAGTTACAATTTTACTGCTAGCGAGATTCTGGCAGCAAACTTTTCCCACACCTTTGACACATCCGGCATGTATGGCGAGCAGACCATCACGGTTACGGCAGTGGATTCATCTGGTACCAGATCCACCGAAACCCAAATCATAATCCCGACAGATGGGATAGGGCCTACTGTCAGTATAGGATCCCATGCTCACCTTGATTACTACCCGATTGACTCCGACGTGCTTGTAAGCGGAACGGTCGGACACTTCGAGGGCACATCATGGATCAACGCGTCATCGGTGAAGTATATGATTTCTCCGCTCATCCTGACCTACCAGAACGTGGACAACTATTCGGCGGGAGCCTATGATTTCACCTTCAACACAACAGGGCTGTCCGGCAATCTGACAGTAACTGTCAAGGCAGAAGACAAGAACGGGGATCCCGGAACTTTTTCCATTACCCTCCTTGAGGATACGAGCCGTCCAGAAGTGACGGCACTCAATCCAACGAGCGGAACCTACGGCATCGGACAG
>CAZLRN010000119.1:0-9841 GCA_964561715.1 uncultured Spirochaetales bacterium | reverse complement strand
GACCATAAACGTTGAGGTTGAATTCAGCGAGGATATCCAGGTCGTATCGGGAACTCCCCAACTTACGCTGAAACTGGATGGCGGAGCAACAAGGGATGTGGATTACAGCGTCGGTCTGAGCTCGGGCAACAAGCTTGTCTTTCCCTACACGGTTGCCGCGGGTGACGAGAGCAGTCCGCTGCGATACCAGAATTCCGGAACTTCCCTGACAGGCTCGATCAAGGATCTGCAGGGGAACACGGCGCTGCTTACCCTGCCAGGATGGAGCAACACCATCGTGTTGGACGGCGTCAGGCCTTCTATTTCTTCCATAAGCCTGGAAGACAATCTACCCTCTGGCAGTCCAGACGGATGCTGGGATAGAATAGTGGTTACCTTTAATGAAGACGTCGACGGAAGCACTATAGAAAACGGAAGCGACGAGTACTCCGTGGACAGCGGGGGAACCGTGACGAATGTTGTCGACGATGGCACGCTCGACAACAGCATCATCTGGGTGAACTTGCAAGATGGCCAGATTCCCACAAGCACGACGCCGACGTTGACGATAGAATCAGGCGGAATCGAGGATCTCGCCGGCAACATTAACGCGTCGACATCTTCCTGATGTTGAAACGATGGAGATTTAGAGAACTCGCCCCAGTACCGCGAATATGAAAAAACCCCGCCTTGTTCTCCGCAAAGGTCTACATAAAATCCTAACTGCGGTTCTATGCACAGTTGTCCTTTTAAGCGGTTGCGCGAAAAAATCTCCGGAATCTTCCTCGCGGGAAACCTCCACTGAAGAAAGAGCTCCCTCAATACAACAGACCGAAACTACCGAGGAGGTTCAATCGGCTATTCCGGAGGCAGAAGGAGAACGGGCTGCCGGCGAAAAAGAAGAGTCGCCACAGGTTCACGACCCCCATCTTCAGATTTTCACCCCCGAAAGCCCGGCAGGTTTCAACTCCCGCATCGTAGTCATGGGGCGCATCACGGATTCCGTCCAGCCCTCCTCCTCAGCAGATGGGATCAGTTCTCTGAGGTATCGCATTATAGAGATCCCCTCGATGACAGGTGAAATTGCCTTCGATCGGGAGGACGGAACGTTTCTTCTCGACATGAATGCGGAGGCGATCTCTGGCCTGAAGACCCTTAGAATCACGGCAACGGCCCTAAGTGGGAGGGTGGTCAGCCGGGATCTTCTGTTTGTCGATACCAGGCCTAGGCCTTCCCTCTCGACAGTCGGAGTACCACATAGCGCAACAGCGACGCAGAGCCCCTCAAAGAAAGCTGTAAGCCTCTCCAGGGACATTTCCGTATCCTCCGGGCGTATCACCACCACAACTATCGGTAAAGATACAGAGATGCCATTTCTCAAGATCCTATCCCCCGAACCCATGAGTTCCTGGACGTCTATGGTCGTTATAAAGGGACAGGTCGGTAACTCTACGGCAGACATTGCAAGTGCCAGCGAGATTCGCTTGCTTTCATACAGCATCCCGACTCGTTCTCCCATATCCAATGAGATTGCTTTTGAGAGGGACAGTGGAAACTTCAGCGTGGAGCTGGATTCAGCATCCTTTACCGGTATGCAGGAAGTGCAGATAGCAGCCGAAAACTTAAGAGGAGGGATAGCGACCGCTACCCTGCCGCTCCTCTTCGGCGGGAAACAGCCGTACGTTTCAATTACAGCTCCTGAAAACGGCTCCTTTTACCGTTCACAGCTCACAGTAATAGGGCGGGTGAGCAATTCTGAAGACGATATTGAAAGCGCGAGTCAGGTCAGGTCGCTTAGCTACCGTCTCGTGAGTCAGCAAGCGCAAAAAGAGATTGACTTCAGCAGCAAAACCGGCGTCTTTACCTTTGACTTGGACGTCGAGGGACTTTCTGGCAAGCAGGCTGTATTGATAAGGGCAGAAGACGAAGAGGGAAACGTTTCTACCACCTCTCTCAATCTTCTGGACGGAAAAGTTAAGCCTATTCTGACAATTACCTCCCCTCCGGACCAAAGCGAATACGGTGCCGGAGTTTTTGTGATCGGCTCCCTCAACCTCTCAACAGAGGGGGAGCCTCTGAGAGAGGCCATTAAATCTTTGAGCTATCGGATCGCTCCAGCCGAGACCTTTGATCTGCAATCGTCACAAAAGGACGAGACTATCGAATTCGATAATGACGGCTCTTTCAGATTCTTGCTTTCCACGGAGAACCTGTCCGGCTCTCAGCTCATCTCCGTAAGCGCAGAGGTCTGGAACGGGAACAAGACCACCTCAAAGGTAACGATTGTTGAGGGGACCAGTGATATTCCTTCATTCACCGTCACATCGGGAAATGAGAAGGCCGTCCTCGAATGGGATCCGGTCCCCCGGATAGAAAGATACGATCTTTACTACTCCAAAGACGCCTCACCTTTTCCGGAGAGCAATGGTCAAATCATCGAGAGAATCGATTCCCCCGCCGTTCTCAGCAATCTCGAAAACGGCGTAATGTATTCTTTCAAGTTGCACGCCAAGGGGCCTCCCGGCAGCGAAGGATTCTGGTCGGCTTCAAAGCATATCATTCCCCTTTCACCGACAACGCTTGCCCCCGTCGTGACCGGAGAGTACGGACAGATAAGGCTCACCTGGACCGATATCCCAGGTGCCGAAGCGTATACGGTGCTTCGCTCCTCTGACGGCGGCCAGAGCTATTCGGAGCTGGAGAAGAGTCTATCAGAGGCCTCTTTCGTAGACGTAACGACCGTGTTCGGCAAAACTTACTATTACAAGATCCGCCCATCAATTACCGGAGCTATTGAAAGTGATGCTCGGTCGGGAAGGACTATTGCCTTTCCTACAACGAGGCTTATGCATGTCGCCTCCAATACCGAACCGAAGGCGAAAGGAGTGGCGATCAGAAGCGACTACGCCTATCTCGCATGCGGTGGGGAGGGATTGAAGATCGTAGATATCTACGATCCAAAAGCTCTTAACGTGGTGGGAACGCTAGAGACCGGAGACGCCCGCAGGCTGCGTGTTCGCGGGGACTATGCGTATCTTGCGGATGGCGAAAAGGGCTTCAAGATAATCGATGTATCCGATCCACTCGATCCTCAGGAAATTGGGGCGAGAAAGACTTCGAATGCAAACGATATCGTTATTCAAGGTGACTACTCCTTTATTGCAGACAGTGAAATGGGAGTGAAGGTGATCGACATTTCAAATCCCCGGTTTCCAGGACGAATCGGGTCCGTACAGACCACCAACGCGCAGGCCCTGGAGGTAAAGGCAGACTACATTTTTGTTGCCGATGGCAAAGGAGGCCTCAAGGTCATAGATATATCGCGTCCCAGAAAACCTACCGTGATTTCCGAGTTTGCGACACTAAATGCTTCCGGCATAACCATACAGGGAGATCGCGCCTATGTCGCAGACCGAAACGAGGGAGTCAAAGTTCTGGATATCTCCAATCCTGCGTCGCCTGTCATGCTCTGGTCTTATGATGCTGAAGATGCGAGAAATGTGAAGGTTTGGGGCGACTATCTATTTATAGCTGATGGCGTCGCAGGTGTAAAAGCAATTGACATCTCCGATCCCCTTCGGCCCCTTCCTTTCGGGACGTTCGCCACAACCGAAGCTAGAGACCTCGGCCTCAGCGGCCCGCTAATCTACGTGGCAGATTCTTCACAGTTTATGGCGCTTCAGGCAGTAGTCTTCGGTCGTTCGCATCAGATCGCTACCTGTGAGACCGACGGCATTGCCTCCCGGGTATTCAGCAGCGGAGGATACGCCTATATTGCCGACCACGAAAAAGGGCTGAAGATCGTCGATGTCTCCGATCCCTATTCTGTGAATATAAGCTCGATAACTGGAGCGATTGATACGCAGTTCGCCATGGATGTAGTAACCAGCGGAGAGCACGCCTTTGTGGCCGACGGCATTAGAGGTGTCAAGGTTATCGATACCTCAGGCGGCCGGGATGCCAATTCCGAAACCCAGCCCGTGCTTGTTGCCTCCTTTACTACCGAAGGAAAGGCCAGAGCGATCGATATCAGCGGAGATCAATTGGTCGTGGTGAGTGAAGGTGAGGGATTCGAACTGCTCAGTGTAGCGGATCCCCGACGACCGGTACTACTGGGATATCAAAACACGTCCGATGCAAGGGACGCCTGCATCATCGAAATCAACTCCGGACGCAAATTCATCTGTGTGGCTGACGGCGAAAAGGGGCTCAAGGTATTTGACATTTCCGATCCCGCTCATCCTCATCAAGCCGGCAAGGTGGATTCCTTAAATGCACGAATCGTTACACCCTATAAAACGCCGCAAGGCATACAACACCTCTGTGTAATATCACCGTCGGCTCTGACAATCATCGACTTGACCGATCCATTCAAGCCGCGCCCAATAGGCAGCTTCGCTACAGAGTTCGCAGAGGATGCCATCGTATGTAATCGTTACATTTTTCTGGCAGACGGATATCGCGGGCTAAAGATAATCGATATATCAAACCCATCTCTGCCAACACTGGTAAGCATATGTGAAGATGTCTATGCAGTCGGAATCGCGCCTTGGCAGGAGGGTGAATGCGATTATGCCCTGCTCGTTGATTCTACAGGCCTCAAAGTAATCCAGATACTTGTCCCCGAGTGGCTCAAAACCCCCTAGCAGAGACACAGGCAAGTAATGAACGACTTTATGTACATCCCGGATCGATCGCGTTAAGTTTAGCGGGCGAAGGAGAGCAAAATGGACAAGGTGAGATTGGGAATCATCGGCATCGGCAACATGGGCAGCTTTCATACACGATACCTACTGGCAGGAGAGGTGCCGGCTGTCGAGCTCAAAGCTGTTTGTGATATCAGATCTGAGCGACTCGAAGCGGCTAAGCAGCATCTCGGAGAGAGCGTCAAGAGATTCGAAAGCTCTGAAGACCTCTATGATTCCGGTCTCGTCGATGCCGTGCTGATTGCCACTCCCCACTACGACCATCCTCCCCTCGCCATGCAGGCCTTTAAAAGAGGCCTGCATGTTCTCACGGAAAAACCGGCTGGGGTCTATACGAAACAGGTACGTGAGCTGAACCAGGCAGCCGCTGAAAGTGGCAAGGTCTTCGGCATCATGTACAATGAGCGAACCGATCCTCTCTATCAGAAGCTCAAAGATCTGATCGAAACTGGGGAGCTGGGAGAGATCAAGCGGACCAACTGGATAATTACGTCCTGGTATCGCTCCCAGAGCTACTACGACTCTGGAGGCTGGAGAGCTACGTGGGCCGGCGAGGGCGGCGGCGTTCTGCTCAATCAGGATCCCCATCAGCTGGATCTCTGGCAGTGGACTTGCGGCATGCCCAAGCGCCTGAGGGCATTCTGCTACTATGGCAAACACCACGATATCGAGGTCGAGGACGATGTGACAGCCTTTGTTGAATACGAAAACGGCGCTACCGGCGTTTTCGTCACATCTACAGGAGACGCCCCGGGGAGCAATCGGTTCGAGGTTACAGGCGACAGGGGCAAAATCGTCATCGAGGACAACGCCATTACGTTCTGTCGAAACCGGACGCCGGAAAGGCAATTCAACAGGGAATACAAGGGGGGATTCGGTAGCCCCGAAAACTGGAAGTGTGATATTCCCGTCTCCGGTGAGGCGTCCCATGCTGCTATCACACGCAACTTTGCAGATGCGATTCTAAAAGGGGCGCCGCTGATAGCGCCAGGAGAAGAGGGAATAAAGGGACTGTCCATCTCTAACGCCATGCATCTCTCGTCATGGACAGATTCCTGGGTGGATTTTCCTCTTGATGAGAACCTCTTCTTCGAGAAGTTGCAGCAGAAAATCGCCAATTCTAAATTTATAAAGCCAGCCACAGAAACAACGCAGAGCACAGAAGGCACGTTCCGCTGATCCCTCCCACCCGATACGGGCTACGCGCCCCGATGGCTTCGAAACTGCAGTTAACTTGACTGCTGATCCTAATTGTGGAAGAATGCGTCTCACCTTCTAGCGATCGGAGGAGTACCATGCAGAAGAAGCTCGCAGTCATCCCGGAGCTGTGTTCCGGCTGCAGAATATGTGAGTTGACCTGCGCCATGCAGCACTTCAACGTCAACAACCCTAAAAAGAGCGCCATACGTGTCCTCATCACATATCCCCATCCGGTCGTGCGTATGCCGATCGTCTGCAGTCAGTGCAAAGTTCCTGTTTGTGCGGACGCCTGCCCTGTCGAGGCACTAAAACGCAGCAACGGGATTGTTGCCCTCAACACCAATGAATGCATCTCCTGCATGAAATGCGTCGAAGCCTGTCCCTTCGGCGCAATGTACGCCCATAATGATGTCGAGCATCCGATTAAGTGCGATCTCTGTGCTGGAAATCCCCAGTGCGTGATTCACTGTCCCAAAGGCGCCATACGCCTGATTCCTGAGCAATCACTCGGGGAATCCCGGCGGCTCAACAACGTGCTCAGCTACACGCACATGAAAGAGATCGAATTCATGGAAAAGGGGCAGAAACGGATCATCCAATATGCGGAAATAGGGAAGGAAGAATTGTGACGAATTAGGCTTCGCCTAATTCGTCTTAGGAGAATTGTCTTCGACAATTCTCCAAGCAACGGTCTTCGACCAATTGACTTTAAACTACGACTGATTGGTCAGGCTTCGCCTAATTCGTCTCCGAAGTTTTGTCTGGCGACAGGACTTCATGCCATGGTTTTCAAGCAACTGAACTGAATAGAGGTATGTGAATGGCAATTAAATCAGGATACTTCAAGAGATACCTTCACGTCGATCTCACAGAAAAGATCTGCCGCCCCGTGGATCTCTCCGATGAAACTATTGATCGATACATCGGCGGTCGTGGATTCGGCGCCAAACTCATCTGGGACAACCTTAAGCATCACCACTTCAAGATCGATCCCTTTGGCCCGGAGAACCTTCTTGTCATCGCGCCAGGGCCCCTAACCGGCGCATTCCTCCCCTCTTCCGGTAAATGCTCCCTCATCAGTATCTCTCCAGCGACCGGCAGCTATGGCGATTCGTCGATCGGCGGAAATTTCGGAATTGAGCTGAGACAGACCGGCTTCGATATGCTTGCCATTACGGGGAGAGCTAATCAGTTGTCCATTCTCTTGGTCGACGAAGACGAGGCGAGGGTGATAGAGATGCCCCAACTCAAAGGGAAATCCTGCCTCGAGGCGGAGGGGCTTATCAAAGAAACACTGGGAACCCACGAGGTCAAGGTAGCAGTCATCGGCATAGCCGGCGAAAACCTCGTGAAGTTTGCCTGTGTCAACGCGGATTGGTCACGGAATGCTGGTAGAACAGGCATAGGCGCTATTATGGGTTCGAAGAACCTCAAGGCAATCGCTCTTAGGGGGAGCCGGGATCTTCCCATATTCGACATCAAAAACCTTAAAAGAGAATCACAGAAAGCCTTCGATTATATGGCGAATCATAAGTACTTCAAAATGTGGCAGAGAGAGGGTCTTATGAACGTTATGGAGTACGCCAACTCGAAGGGATTCCTTCCCACACATAATTTCAAAGACGCGACCTTCTCTAAAATCAAACAGATCAACGGTGACACAATGCTGGATGGCTACAAGATCAGCGACAGCGCGTGTTTTGCCTGTTCGATGTCCTGTGGCAACACCTGTTTGGTCAAGCAAGGCAAATATATAGGCACCGTCACAGAGGGTCCGGAGTATGAATCTTGCGCTATGCTGGGTTCAAACATTGGGGTAGACAGTTTCGCAGCTGTACTGAAGGCTAACCAACTCTGCGATGAGCTTGGCATCGACACCATCTCTACAGGCAATCTCGTTGGGGCCGTGATCGAAGGCTACGAAGCCGGTATCATCTCTCTGATTGATCTAGATGGTGATCCCATCACCTGGGGGGACGAAGATGCGATCCTCGATCTCATCCAAAAAATCGCCAGGAGGGAAGGGATTGGCGATATTATCGCAGACGGTTCAAAGCGGGTCATCAAGACATGGCCGGAGATGGACAAGCTGATACTCCAGGTCAAGGGGCTGGAGCAGAGCGCCTATGACAGCCGCGCGGCCGCCTCCATGGCACTAGCCTACGCCACGAGTGATATAGGAGCTCATCACACTCGAGCCTGGACAATAGCCAAAGAGGTCGAACAGGGGCAGGATTGGTCCGATGCACAAAAGGTCGATCTCGTTATCTACCATCAATCCCTGAGACCTCTCTTCGACATGCTAGGGGTTTGCAGGCTGCCCTGGATCGAGTTAGGCCTCAACGAAAGGCATTACGAGAATTTTTATTTCTACGTGACCGGTCAAAAATCGACGCTTGAGGATCTTCTCGAAAAATCCAACGGTGTCTACGATTTGACCCGTCTGATCAGTACGCGTCTCGGCTTGAGCAGAAACGACGATTCTCTGCCTTACAAGGTTCGCAACAATCCGGTCCAGACCGGTCCTACGGCTGGAATGTCAATTGATCCCGAAGAGTTTAATAGACTTTTGGACCTTTACTACCAGAAGCGAGGCTGGGACCAGAATGGCGTACCCCCAGCAGAAACCGAAGAGATCCATTCCCTTTAAGTCAGGAGGAACGAAAACATGCCCGTTGTCGATATGCCCCTCGATGAGCTGAAACTCTACCAAGGAATGAATCCACGGCCGGACGACTTCGACGATTATTGGGCGGAGGCTCTGGAGGATTTGCGCCAAACCGAGAGTAATGTCGAGCTCGAGCCGATCGATTTTCCGGCGCCCTTTGCCGAATGCTTTGATCTCTACTTCAGCGGTGTTGGAAGCGCAAGGATCCACTGCAAGCTTCTCCGACCCCGCGACGCCGAATCACCCCATCCTGCCGTAGTGATGTTCCACGGTTACTCGAGCAACGCCGGAACGTGGGCTGAGAAACTCGGATATACGGCGATGGGCTACACCGTTGCGGCTCTGGATTGCCGGGGCCAAGGGGGAGATTCCGAAGATGTCGGTAGTGTCTTTGGCGATACACTCAGAGGGCACATTATCCGGGGATTGCGGGATGATCCCAAAAAGCTGCTTTACCGCAAGGTCTTTCTCGATACGGTGCAACTGGTTCATATACTCATGGAGATGGAGGATGTGGACGAGAACAGGATTGGAGCGATGGGAGGCTCTCAGGGCGGCGGATTGACATTGGCCTGTGCGGCTTTGGAGCCTCGAATAAGGCGAGCGGCCCCGCTCTTTCCGTTTCTCTGCGATTATAAACGGGTCTGGGACATGGATCTTGGCAAGTTCGCCTATGAGGAGCTTCGAAATTACTTCAAGCATTTCGATCCAACCCACTCGAAGGTTGATGAAACCTTTAAGACTCTCGGTTATATCGATGTGCAGCATCTTGCGCCCCGGATAAAGGCAGAGGTGCTCATGGGAACCGGATTAATCGACGAGGTCTGCCCTCCTTCCACCCAATTTGCAGCCTACAACAAGATACAATCAAAGAAGAATATGATCGTGTATCCGGATTTCGGGCACGAGAAAATCAGTGATTTCGAAGACAGAACGTTCCGATTTATGGCGGATTTGTAGCATACGACTTTGTAGCATACGACAATGTGGGCGGGCCTTCGATAAACTTATATCTGAAACAGCTATAAGCTTAAGTCCGGCCCGATAGGAGGAAGGCAATTCAACCCACATTGGTTTCCCACTTCAGGCCGTACATTGATTATACCAAAAACGCTAGTTATCGGCTGAAAAAAAGATAATAAAGTTTATCGCATTTGTCAACTTTTCGAAGAGGACTATTCGCCTAAAAGCATATCGTTGGCTGCGACGTGGCCGGCTGAGGCCTACGCGGCCCGCCCACAACCCAAACAATTTGACCCATATCTGAAAGCGCTGCGCGTAGTCAAGT
>CAZLRN010000118.1:0-11116 GCA_964561715.1 uncultured Spirochaetales bacterium | reverse complement strand
CCTGCGACCCACAGCTTAGAAGGCTGTTGCTCTATCCAGCTGAGCTATGGACGCCCACTCTAAAACCGCAAAGTCGGGACGATAAACATCCCGTCCTCGGGGAACATCCCGTCCTCGGGGAACATCCCGTCCTCGGGGAACATCCCGTCCTCGGGATGAGAGGACTTGAACCTCCGATCTCCTGCTCCCAAAGCAGGCGCCTTAGCCACTAGGCTACATCCCGTTTCTAGTCGCACAATGTAGGGCTTTTGCTCCTCATCGTCAAGACAAGAGCCCGGATGAGGTCCAGCCCTAACGCGGCCGGCAAGGCGTGGTCCGGCCTGCGCTGCGCATAAGAATGCGCTTGGGCGTCGGAACGCCTGCATGGCCCGGTCTGCGCTGCGCATAAGAATGCGCTTGGGCGTCGGAACGCCTGCATGGCCCGGCCTACGCGGCCCGGTCGCTTGATACAGACCGATCTTGCAGTCAAAATAGAGGAGCACTATCGTCGGCTGCGCCCCAACCCAAACAGGTAATCTACTTTATGTGTGTAGCCAACGATTTAGCATTGCACAGTTTCATCTTGATTTTCGGAGAATCACAGCGATGGTTAAACATGTTGTTATTCTGGCCGGAGGTTCTGGTACCAGGCTGTGGCCCGCCTCGAGGGAAGCCTTTCCAAAGCAGTTTCTCGCACTAAGCCACGGCAGAAGCCTCTTTCTAGAGACACTGGTAAGGGCCTCCGCACTCGGAATCGAGGGATCAATCATTGTGGTCACTCACGAGGACCACATGGGCGAGATTGTGAAGCAATGGAACTCCCTTTTGCCGAAGGAGAATTCAGGGCAGGAGGGCCCCGGGCTGCGGGCAGCCGGGCTGGACGGCCCCGGACGACGTATCGTGCTGCCTGAACCGATCGCCCGTAACACAGCGCCCGCCATTGCCTACGCTGCAGCGTTCCTGAAAAACGAGGGTGAGGGTGATGCAAGCTTTATCGTGCTGGCCTCTGATCATCTGATTACACCGATTGACCAGTTCAAAGCAGACGTCGAAAAAGCAGCGCACCTGGCTAGGGAGAGATTTCTCGTAACCTTTGGCATTCCTCCCCGCGGTCCCGATAGCGGATTCGGATACATCGAAATCGACAAGGAACAGCCACCTGGCTTTCGGGTAAAACGATTCCACGAAAAGCCAGATCGAGCCACCGCGGTGAGTTATGTCGACCAGGGAACTTTCTTTTGGAACTCCGGGATGTTCACCTTTCAAGTTGACGTGTTTCTCGACGAGCTGCAGCGCTATGCGCCAGATGTAGTAAAGCCCTTCGGCAATGTTTCGATTGACACGAAGGAGTGGGAATCGGTCCGGATTCCCAGAAATCCGCAGCAAATTCGTTCTCTATACGAAAATCTCCCTTCCATTTCGATCGATTACGCATTGATGGAAAGATGCAGCAGCACAGCAATGGTAAAAGCCGGCTTTGACTGGAGTGACGTCGGCTCTTGGGATGAGGTTTCTCGCTACTTCGGCTCAGAGATTACCGAAACCCTCGAGGTGGAAGGCACGGGAAATTTCGTCTATTCTGATATACCCGTGGCCATCGCCGGTATCAGCGATTTGATAGTCGTGATACGGAACGGTGTCGCCCTGGTCTGCAGAAAGGGTTCATCGCAGCTTGTAAGGAATATCGTGCAAAAATTGAAGCAAGTGGGGAAGAAGGAGCTTCTCTAGCAGCCGGTTTCTATAACTATTTCTATAGTACTATTCCTATAGAGGCTGCATTCTTTCCTTTCTCGCCTTCTCGATTTGCTGCATCTTCTTGAAGTAATCGGCCTGCTTCTTGATCTCCTCGATGTCAGCAGCAAAGATCTTGTTGTCGACGAGCCTCAGCTTTTTGTTCTCGAAGAGCTTTCGAATCAGATCACCGCTCTCGCGAACGGAAAGCCCTACCATGTTAACTAGATCATTCGGGCCAAAATCAAAGGTGTAGCTCGATCCTCTCGTGATCGGAACGCGGTTTTTCTCGAGTTGCAGAGCAAGACAGTCGTAAAGCCTTCCCAAAGGATTTTCAATTTGCGTATTGGCCAGCTGATTATAGATGAACCAGATGCGCTCAGCAAGAAGAGATGTGAGTCTCGTGATAAGCTGAGGCTGTGTCTTCACCATTCGCTCGAAGTTTGACTTGTTGACCGACAGAAGCGTGGTGTCTTCGTGAGCTATGGCCGAGGCTGAACGGGGTTTATTCTCGAGAAGCGCCATCTCTCCGAATATCTCGCCCGCAGGAAGAATCGCAATCAGAACTTCCTTGTCATCCACAATTTTCGTGATTTTAACCGATCCCTTTTGAATGATGTAAAGCTCCGATCCAGGCTCGTTCTCGCTGAAAATCATCGTGTTTTTCGGATAGGTCCGCGTGAATTGATCCGCTGCTTGATCCAGGTAGACAGCTTTGGCATAAGGCTTTATCTTCGCAAGACGCTCTCTGGCTATCGCGACGTTCGCGTCAGTCGGGCAGTGTTGGAGAAAACGATAGTACGCATAGTACGCCTGATTGTACTGGCTCTGTCTGGCGTAATACTCGGCTACCTTGAAGAGGTGAGAAGGGTTCTCGCTTGCTATGTTCTTAAAGGTAAGCCTTGTCAGAGATTCATCGAGAAACCGCATGCGGCGGGCAAACTGCTGGATAATCTTGATCGCTACAGGTGTGTTTTTTTCAATCAGCAGGCCATACTGATCTCTATGGACTGAAATAAGCGCGACATCTGTCAGCGCAACAGCCGTTTCTATGTGACTGTGCGCCGACATCGTGGAGACGACGCCAAAAAAATCGCCCGGCTTCTGCGTGCCACTGCTCTCTTCCTCTACAAATTCCACCTGTTTGCTTATTTTGACCTGCCCACTGTGAATGATGTAGAAGTGATCAGCCTGCTGTTTTCCCTCTACGATTATATAGGAGCCTCTTCTAAAGTTTACCAGCGATAATTGTGGTTGACTAGGCATGACCCATCATATATTGCAGTGTTTGCTAATTTTAGTATATAGGATCGGAAAGTGTAATGTCAATCTGAAGTAGAAATCGCCCCTCCTGGCATATCGCTGGCTGCGCCCACAACCCAAACAATTTGACCCATTTTAACCATGCAGCCAACTGCTTGCTCCGCAAGCTGCTTGCGGAAGCAAGCTGCTTGCAGAGCAAGCTGCTTGCAGAGCAAGCATGTAGCAATTCCGACTCAGATCGGTTTCGGAAGATCTTGATAGAATAAGAAATTGAGCCGGAATTGTAAAGAGGGGCATCATTGTGGCCACTAGAAGGCAAGCATGCGCCGAATACGACTAGGATGTGCGGATTTTCAGTAGGTACCTAGAAGCTTGAGATGACTCCACTGGGAGCTGTAGCTTCTTAGATTTCCTGCATACTCTTCGTGAATAGTTTGAAAGCTCGCCGCACCGTTTCTCGTCACCAGTCTTCCCTTCGGATTCATCTGCTTCAGATCGACCAATCCCTTCGACAGGGCGATATGCTGATTATCCAGGTTCCCAAAATAGTACTTCTGCAAATTGACTCCGGCTTTGAGATCACCCAGTTTGACGCCGTCGCCCAGTAGAGGATCCACGGGCATCCATCCCAGTTTTTCCAGGTAAAATTCGGCCCAATAGTGTCCCCGGCACTGGTTTGCCCCGACAACAACGTATCCCGCCACAGGCCTTGCAGGCACGCCTACACTTCTTGCAAGGGAGCAAAAGAGCAGGCTGTAGAGATAGCCATTCCCCTTCCCAGATGATAAGACACCAGGAATGCTGAAATTCTCCGGGCTTTCGACATAGGAAAGCCTGTTCAAGACAAAGTTGTACAGAAGCCATGCTTTTATGTAGGGATTCTTTTCCGCTCCAACGACGCCCCGAGCAGTAGATATTATGGTTTTGTCCGATGCCAGCACCAGAGAGCTGGATGAGGTATAGGTATGGTAAAGCTTGTTCGTCTTGTCGTAGAAGAGACTCACCCTACCCGGATTGATCTTCGTTTCCACTTCATATCGCGAGAAAATCATATCTATACTGACGGTATAGTGCTCCCCCGGGACGAGGTTTTCGAGAAAAAACAGTGTGATTCCTTTATAGTTGTCGAACATCGGCGTAGGATCAGCCGAAACCACCTTGATATCCTTCTGTTCGGGGGCTTCGACGACCCGCGGCATCCACAGATAGAGGGAGTTCCCCTCATCGGCGTTGACATCTTTGATGTCAATCGTGCTCTGGACGTGATAGATTCGCCTATTGGTGAAGAGTTTGGACCCGGCATAGTCCTTGACTTCGAAATAGACGGCGTTGCTGACTCCCTTATCGGTCATAATCCTAAGCTTGCCTGACGAAGCGCCGTCCGGAACTCTGACCTTTACTTCTCGATCATTCCAGACAACGTAGTCGTAATCGTTCTCGAGGGCGTTGAGAATATTTGGGTCTTCAGAGGAATCGATCTTTCTTTGACCGTCGCCTGAGATCCAGGCAAAAGAAACAGCGGAGTTGCCCCTCTTCAATCCAAAATTCAATCCTTTGATCGTGACCAGCGTGCCGACTGAACCGCTCTTGGGTTCGAAACTCGAAATGTAGGGCTCGCCGGGCTTTAGAGGCCCAGCAAGAACAACGGGAAGGTATCGCTTGTTCGTAAAGGGGACAACCTCCCGGCTTTCGCCGTGCTTCGTGATGACTTTTAAAAGACCCCCCTTTATCTCTTCCGGTACGATCAGACTGATCCTGCGGTTGGTCCATTCCAGATAAGCTGAGGTAGGCGGTGAGACGTTTGATACGACGACGCGCCCTCCGTCCCGACTCGAACCAAAAAATCTGCCCGTAATAACCAACTCGTCTCCCGAGACTGCAACCTTGGGCTGAATATCATCCACCTCCGGCGGCCTGTTGTTTAAAGTGGAAGAGAGCA
Source organism: uncultured Spirochaetales bacterium (assembly GCA_964561715.1). Classification (GTDB taxonomy): domain Bacteria; phylum Spirochaetota; class Spirochaetia; order SZUA-6; family CAZLRN01; genus CAZLRN01. The sequence goes on along the minus strand of CAZLRN010000118.1, from coordinate 6,204 downwards.
GCAAAATCAAAACCAAACCGATAAAAACGAGGTAGGGCCAGAAATTCTTGATATGGATTCTCAATAGAGGTAGAGAACTTTCTTTGTCCATAATTTATTTTTCGAAGGGCACGATCTCGATCTCGAGAGCAATATTGAAAACATCGCTACGGGTGGCATCTCGAGGAATACCGAGAGGAAAAAACAGGATCTTTTCGCCAAGAGATATGGGCAGGCTTTTCAGGGAGCTGAGGTATCTGACCGCTTTTTCGGCCTGCGGCTCGAAGGACCAAACCTGGCCCTGAGCTACGAGAATGATCTTGCCGTCATCTTTGAGATAGGGAGTGAGTATGGCGTTGATATTGATATTGTTGCCAACGAATTGGACCACCACCGGTCTTCCAGGAATGGTCAAACGGGTGTTTTCGATATTGAAATCCGATCTCTCGTTGGAAGGAAGAATCCGCGCTACGATATTGATGCGCAGGGCTTCGTCCATGAGAGCTTGCAGCGCCTCCTGAGAAGCATCCTCCTGAGCAACGCCTCTAAGCAGGGAGCAGACTAAAAAAAGGGAGAGAGACGCTATTCTTCTCATCTAAAACGTACTTCGAGCCACATCTTTGGCCCGCAACAAAACAGGTTCCCCCAGCACAAAAAACTCGGAGTTCTCTGGGAGTCTGATAACTGTTTCTTTTTTTCCTTCCTGTTTCTCGAGATACTGCAGGATTTTTTCAAGATCCTTAATCGGCGCGGCTACCTGCACCTCTGTAATGCCCGAAGGTTCGGTCTTTATTCTCATCATTCTCATATCTTGATTGGCAACCGTAAAGACTAAAGCAACACCGAGAAGGACAAAGAGAACGGCAACTGCAACTGCCAGGGGGAGCGGCAATTCGATTCGCCTTCTCCAGAGGACGACCGTCTCTCTCCGCTCCTGCTGGCTCCATTCTCTTATCCGAACCCATACTCTCGCTTTAGCGTAACGGTCATCGGGATGATCAGCTTGGGCCAGGTGCTGCCTGACTGCTCTGAGCCTATCAAGACGAGTCTGACATCGGGGGCAGTGGATTAGGTGGGATCGAATGCTCTCAGTCAGATAAGAGGAGAGTTCGCCATCAAGATAAGCCGAGAGAGTTCTACGTTGAGGACACACTACCATCTCTCTCCTTGAAAATCTTTTCGAGTCTCTCTCTTCCGCGGTAAACCCTTACTTTGACGTTTCCCTCGCTTATGCCGACTATCGAGCCGATCTCTCGGTAGGACAGCCCTTCGTATTCCTTCAATACTAGAACAACCCTAAGCCTATAAGGTAACAGATTTAAGGCCTCTTGGACGGCTTTCTCTGATTCTTTTTTTAAAAATGCCTCCTCTTCGGAAACAGCCTTGGTTGGAGCAATCCCGCGAAGTCGCGCAAAGGCTTTCCTCTCTCGCTCTTTTCTCTTTTCGATATTAAGCGCGATGTTCTTGACGACCCGTATCAGCCAGTATTTGGCCTGATTCATATCAGGAAAAGGCGTGCCCCTCTCATAGTATTTAATGAAGGTTTCATGGCATACGTCCTCCGCCCGTCCAATGTCACCGGTAATCCGGTAGGCTATACGGAAGATAAGGGAGAAGAGTGTCTCGTAAGTCTCTACGAATTTTCTGTCAAAACCATTGTAGGACCTAGCTATTTTATCTTCCATTATCTTCGATATTCTTCACTCTCTCCAGTATACTATCTCTGAAACCCGATTTCAGGGTGCGGCGTGGCGTGGCGCTGCCCTGCGCATAAGAATGCGCTTGGCATCAGCTCTTCTTCCACCTCACGCCTTCGGGTGTGTCCTCGAGCACGATCCCCTGGCCTTTTAATAGCTCTCTAATTTCGTCGGCCCGCTTAAAATCGCGGTTTCGCCGCGCCTGCTCTCTCTCATCGATAAGCGCCTTGAGCGTTTCGTCCAGCTCAGGAAGGTCCATCTCTGCTTCCAAGAGCCTCAAGCCTAGAATCCTGTCCATCTCAGCAATTACGCTAATTTTCTCATTCGCTGCAACGTCGCTGTCCCTAACAAGACCCCACAGTTCGGATAGACATTGCGGCATATTCATATCGTTGAAGGCGTGATCTTCAAAAGCGCTCAGGTATTTTTGGGCTAAGGCCCCGGCGGAAGCTGCTTCGGTTTCGGAAGCCTCTTTCAGCCTGACAATATGCTCCATGAGGCGGGCTCGAGCATTTTTTGCAGAGTCAAGCGCCTCGTAAGAAAACTGTAGCTGCCTTCGATAATTGGCGCCCAGCAGATAATAGCGGTAATCCATCGGATCGTAACCATTTTCGATAAGGCTGTTTAACGTTAGGAATTCTCCCTTGGACTTCGACATCTTCTCCGACTCTACGACAAGCCACTCTCCGTGAAGCCAATAGTTAACCCATTTTTTGCCCGTTGCGCCCTCGGATTGAGCAATCTCATTGGTATGATGGACCTGAATATGGTCCACCCCGCCGCAGTGTATGTCGAATTGGTCCCCTAGATACTTCATGGACATGGCGCTGCACTCGATATGCCAACCCGGATAGCCACTTCCCCAGGGCGAATTCCAAAGCATGGTCTGATGTTCAAACTTTGATTTCGTAAACCAGAGAGCAAAATCGTGAGGATTTTTTTTGTTCTGATCTACATCGATTCGAGCCCCGGCCTTGAGCTCCTTCAAATCTAAAAGACCCAGCTCTCCGTAAGAGGGAAACTTGCTGATATCGAAGTAGACGTTGCCACCCGCTTGATAGGTGAGACCTCTTTCCTCAAGTCTCTGAATCAATTGAATCATATCCTCGATATGATCCGTAGCCCTGCAGACCACCGTCGGCATCTCGATATTGAGCTTCTCCAGATCGTCAAAAAAGACCTTGGTATAGAACTCCGCAATTTCCCACACGGTTTTATTCTTTTCCCTCGCGCTTTTGAGCATTTTGTCCTCACCCTCGTCTGCGTCGTCGGTGAGGTGACCCACATCTGTCACGTTCATCACATGGTCGACTATGTACCCTTCGTATTCAATGATCCGTCTCAACACATCTTCGAAGAGATAGGTTCTAAGATTTCCGATGTGGGCGAAGTTGTAGACCGTCAATCCGCACGTATACAGCCCAATCCTGCCCTCTTTTAAAGGCTTGATCTGCTGCAGTTCTCTCCCAAGTGTGTTGTAGACACTGAGACGCACAGATACTCTCCTTTTGTTACTACAGGAATTTGAGTATGATACGAGTAGTGAACAACTTAAGAGAAATGCTCAAAAAAATCAACCTTGATTGCCCCCACGTCTACGATGAGCCCCTCGCAAGCCATACGTCCTTCAAGATCGGCGGGCCCGCGGAGGTTTTTGTCACTCCCCGCACCCTCCAGGAAGTGACAGAGGTCCTGTCCTTTGCTCTAAAGGAGGATATCCCTTATTTCGTTTTGGGAGAGGGAGCGAATATACTGGTCTCAGACAGAGGCATAAGAGGTCTCGTCATCGATATGAGCCGAATCGACGATATGGCCTTCGACGGAACACTGGTTACCGCAAAGACAGGCGTGCCTATGAGGCGGGTTGTCGAAGAGGCGGCCAAGAACGGTCTGGCCGGAATCGAGACATTCTCGCACATGCCGGGGAGCGTCGGCGGATCGGTTTGGATGAACGCCCGCTGCTACGGAGTGTCTGTTTCGGATGTGCTCGAGTTCGTGGAGCTGGTAGACAGCGATTTGCGCTTAAAGCGCCTGCCCGTCAAGAGAGAGCAGTTTGACTACAAGAAATCGCCCTTTCAGCTTATGCGAGCCGTCATTATTAGCGGGGGATTCCGATTGCGCTCCGGTGATACGAAGCGTCTGACCATCGAAATGGAGCATTACTGGCGTGATCGAGAGCAAAAGGGGCATTTTCTCTATCCCTGCGCAGGCAGCGTCTTCAAAAATAACAGAGCCTTCGGAGCGCCAACTGGACGCCTGATCGATGAGCTGGGTCTCAAAGGATACTCCATCGGCGGAGCCCAGGTTTCAGAGCATCACGCCAATATCATCGTCAATGTCGATGGCGCAACGGCAGAGGATGTCAGAAATCTCGTCGAATACGTCAAGCAGAGGGTTGAAGCAGCGTATGGATTCCAGCTGGAGGAAGAGCTGCTCTATGTTGGCGAGTGGGAGGAAAACAGTGTCAGACAGCCTTGAAAACATCCGAGAGTTCATCGATCAGTATTCCAATGAACAGCTCAAAAAAGCGGTCAATGAAATTCCTCTAGAGGATCTTATCGAAAACTGGCACGGGCTGGATCAGGAGGAAGAGTTGCGCTTTTTTTCCGTTTTGAACCTGGAACGGAAGGTTGGTCTGATCAACTCCATCCCAGCTAGCTCTCAGGAAATGCTTATCACTGACCTATCTGGGGAACACAAAAGGATTCTGCTCGAAGAGATGGAGCCTGATGATTTGACGGACTTCGTGCAGTCCATATCCCCGGAAGTGCGGAATGCCGTCTGGCAGAGCCTAAGCGACGATGCCAAACAGGAGACCCTCTTTCTCCTCAAGTTCGACGAAGATGACGCCGCCGGATTGATGACACCGCGCTACCTGGCGTTGTCATCCTCGCTCAACGTTTCCCAGGCGCTGAAGTGGGTACGGAAAAACGCGGCGGATGTGGAAACCGTCTACTATATCTATGTGATCGATCAGCTCAAGAGGCTGCGAGGCGTCGTATCTCTCAGACAGATACTCACAGCCCGGGATGAGGATCTTATCGAGAACATCATGGGTAAAAAGGTCATCGCCGTGCGGGAAAATACCGATCAGGAGGAAGCGGCTCACATACTCGAAACACACGATTTCGTCGCTCTTCCGGTTGTGGACGACTACAATAGGCTCCTGGGTATCATCACCTTCGACGATGTGATTGATGTCATTCGAGAAGAGCAGACAGAGGACATCTACAAAATGGGAGCCATGGGAGGCGGCACAGAGCGGTACCTGGAGAGCTCACTCTGGAGCCTGATCGGCAAACGCATTCCCTGGTTGGGCATCCTCCTCATCGCCGCAACGCTCACAACCAATGTGCTTTCGTACTTCGAGCACCTCTTTGTGGCGGCCACGGTGCTGACCCTCTTTATACCGACCATCATCGGCACGGGAGGCAATTCCGGAACCCAATCAGCCACTCTCATTATTCGGGGACTGGCGATGGGGGAGCTTCGTTTTAACGATTTCGGGCGCGTGCTTGTCAAGGAGATCGCTGTCGCAATCGTGATCGGAATCAGCATGGGGGCGCTCATAGTCGTTCGATCCGTCTTTCTGCCACCCTTTATCGGATTGCACGAAGCCGTGACCGTTGGAATAGCCCTGAGCTTTGTCATTGTTGTTGCCACGCTGGTCGGCGCCTCCGCGCCTCTCATTATAAACAGAATAGGAATGGATCCTACGGTTATGGCTGCGCCCCTCATGGCGACTCTGATCGATATCGCGGGCCTGACTGTTTATTTTCTCACAGCCAGGGTCCTGCTTGGGCTGCACTGATCAGGCTTCGAGCTCGGTTTCCAATCCCAGAGACAGAAACGACTCGCCCTGGCTCTGTTCCATCCTGATAAAGAATCGATGAATTTCCGACATCAGCCTTAATTCAAGATCGATATCGGGCAAAAACGGCGTGCCCAAGGGCTGAACTATGGAAAGAGACAGCTCCATATTCTCTGGCAAAACATCATATTCGACGGCAAATTGCAGCTCGTGTTTATCCTCTTCCCTCCTATATCCAGCTGTTATCTCTGAAGCCACAGAAGCTAAAGTAGCTGAGGCGTACCACGTGTCGGAGCGTGACGGCCGGCCGCCGCCTGTTCGCTCGATATCTGACTCGAATCCCGGGGTGATGGTTAATTTCAGGTTTTTATTGAGGATACACTCCGCCTCTGCCTGGATTACGTAGCGTTCCGATCCGCTCAGCTGGCGTCGCTGGTCCTCGGAAGAAAGGAACCGACTCATCGCACTCTCCCAGCCCGACGGATGGTCCAACCGAGCCAGGTATTCGCCTAGGATCTCCAAATACTCCGTGGGAACGAGCGTGAGTGCCAGCCCGCCACTCAGGCCACACCTGCACCACTCTCCATCGGGAGTGAAGTAACGAGGCGAGGAAATTCCGATGAGAAGCTCGGGTCGAAACACTTCAGTCTTCAAGGCTACATCTGCGAGCATGAAGGAACCGGGTACAATTCGCCTTCCACCTGAAATGGCCAGCGA
>CAZLRN010000117.1:0-11138 GCA_964561715.1 uncultured Spirochaetales bacterium | reverse complement strand
GATTTGCCCTGCATCTGCTCATCGGGGGGCAATCCAACGGCCTCCAGGAGGGTTGGGGGAAGGTCGACCAGCTCGACCAACGCCTTGCTCCTCATCCCGCTCTTGAAGCGCTCTGGCCATGAGATAATCAGCGGTACGTGCACGAGGGCTTCGAAGAAGCGGCAGCCTTTGTAGAGTAGTCCGTGATCCCCCAGCAGCTCGCCGTGGTCGCTCATGAAGATGATAATCGTATTGTCCAGCTGACCCGTTTCCTCGAGGACTCCGATGATGCGTCCCAGCTGATCATCTATCAACTCGATCATGGCATAGTAACATGCCTTCACCATTCTCGCGTCGTACTCGACAGGGGGATTAGAGTGCATGTTGCCCGTGGATCTCTGGCCCTTGAGTTCCCTGACCTTGGGATCAAAACCTCTGGGATCAAACGCAATGACGGTCTGCTGATCGACACCAGCAAAAGCCTTCTGTCTCTCTAGATCCTGCTCTCGGAAGAGAGGCAAGGAAAGCTCCTCGGGATTGTAACGATCCAGGTACTCCTGGGGGGGATCGAAGATGGGATGGGGATCGAAGGGATTGATGCTCATGAGCCAGGGGCCTTCGCGTTTTTCAGTAATGAAGCGAATCGCAATTTCCGAGCACCAGGTTGTCTGGTGATATTCGGTGGGCACCCCTGGGCCGTAGAAGTTCTTTTGGGTTTGGCTGAAGAGCTCCTGCGGATCGGTACCTTTTTCATTTTTCAGCCAATCGGCGTAATCATGCCCGCTTTTCCAATCGGGGTAGGGGTGATGGCTCCACTGAAAGAGCCTGTACCCGTCATCGGGACGCTTCTCTACACGGTCTTTGGAGCGGGAGAGGTGGAGCTTGCCGACAAGCCCGCAGTCGTAGCCGGCTTCGGCGAGGGTTTGGGTTACAAGCTTCTCATGGCTCGGGAAATAATCATTTCCATTTCTCTGGACCTGGTGTGTTGCGGGATAGCGCCCTGTGAGGAATGTTGCTCGGCTGGGAGTGCAGATGGGACACTGGGTGTAAGCCTTTTCGAAAGCGACGCCGTTGGAGGCGAGACGATCCAGATTGGGCGTATTGATGTAAGGATTATTCAGCGATCTGATGGTGTCTGACCGCTGCTGGTCCGAGCAGTACCAAAGAATGTTGGGCCTTTCCATTGAGGTACTCCGATGTGTGAGGATGGCAGTAATTTAGCAGAGATTACCCGTTGTGCCAATCAGAAAGGCGTCATCCCTTGACGCCGATGGTTCATCGTTATAAAACTTGCATCAATACATCAATACCTTCGTCAATACCTTTCGCTCTGGAACAAAAGGGAGTTCAATGCAGTTTCGCCGCTTCGGCAAGACAGGAATTAGTGTCTCAACTTTGGGATTTGGTGCGATGCGGCTACCGCAGCATGATGATGGAACCTGTGATATCGAAAAGTCGACTCCCCTGATAAGGCGAGCCATCGATTTGGGTATCAACTATATAGACACGGCCTATGGCTACATAAAGGGAACCAGCGAGGTCGCTGTTGGGAAAGGGATAAAGGGCTACGACAGAGAGAGCCTCCACCTTGCCACCAAGATTCCTGTGGGGGAGGAAGAGAAGGCGACAGCGGCATCATGGAGGTCCAGACTCGAGGAGAGCCTCAAGCGTTTCGATACTCCTTACATCGATTTCATTCTCTTCCACGGATTGAGGTGGAGCGCTTTCACCGATTGGGTTTCCAAGCCGGGAATGGCTCTTGATGAGGCGCGAGAAGCGCAGAGCGAAGGCCTTGTTCATCATGTTTGCTTTTCCAGCCATGATACGCCCGACAATATTAAAAAGCTGGTCGATACCGCAGAGTTCGAGGCGATGCTCGTCCAGTACAACTTCCTCGATCGGAACAATGAGCAGGTCATCACCCACGCCGCTGAAAAAGAGATGGGAGTCGCTGTAATGGGACCGCTGGCGGGAGGGAGATTAGCCGTGCCTCAGGGCATCGCATTGGACGAGGAGGGCGTGATGACCCTCAGCATACCGAGGCTGGCCCTTCGTTTTGCATGGAACAACCCCAACGTCGCAGCGGCCCTCTCAGGAATGAACGAGCTCGACCAAATCGAGGAAAATGCATCAGAGGCTGATCGCTTTGCCAAGCTGAACGACGATGAGTTATCCGAGATCGAAAGACTCATAGCGAGAAACCGTAAGCTCTCCGAGCTCTACTGCACGGGCTGCGGCTACTGTGTTCCCTGTCCCAACAACGTCAACATTCCGGAGAACTTTCGATACATGAACTGGTACCGGGCCTGGGGTCTGGAGAAAGAGGCCAAAGAGGCTTATGCAAAGCTGGGTGGTGAGAACAACTGGGGTCCATGGATCGGCAAGATCGAGGGGCTCAAAGCAGAGGCCTGCATCGAATGCGGAGAGTGCCTTCCCAAATGCCCACAAAACATTCCGATTATCGAGCAGCTCAAAGAGGTGGCAAACAAGTTCAAATGAGAATTCCTCAACGGAGAGGGATGTGAAAATATTTCTGAAGAATCTGAGGACATACCGCGGCTGGGTATCGCTCACCAACCGAATCGATAAAAAACTCAGATACTGATCCGAACTCAGCAGAGGTGTACCAATGAGAGGAATCGTTCAATTTGAGGCAAACGTCGACAGCTATGCGTTGACCAGCAACGCGGGAGTAGTATCATCCATAGAGGGAGTTCAATCACTCGAGATACTGGAAAGATCCAGCGGTCAGATGCCTCGTTACTGTCTGATACTCGAAGTCGAGGATGAGAGGGCTGAGGAAATCGAAACCAGGTTGAGGGATCTGCTCGGCCAGTACTCCGGTTTTTTGAGCCAGGTCTCTCTCGCATTGTATAAAAAATTGAGCTGATCTATCTTCATGTCCCTGGTGGACATATGAATATGTGAGCACATGAGCAGCAGCGCTTCACCCACAACATTCAGAAAAGGGACTCTAATAGCCTTGAACTGTTTTGCCATGGGGCAGCACGGGTTGATTCTGCTTCTGGTAGGTGCCGTTTTGCCCGAGATGATGGCGAGCCTAGGGATCGAGGAGTCGGCTGCCGGCATCATGCTTGCCTGCGGCTCTCTCGGTTTCACAATGGGACCGATGATTGCAGGAGCGATCGCGGACCGCTCGAGCGCGAAGAAGTCCCTCGCGCTGGGCCTCGTCATCGAAGTCGTTATTCTCTGCCTCTATGGTTTTGTTCCAGCTTTGATCTTAGCAATTCTGGCCAACTTCTTTCTCAAGTTCGGGGCCGCCTTTGTCGAGACCTCCGTCAATATCATTCCCACCATGATAGAGAAGCGCCGAGGCGGATCTGCTAAGGGCGTTGGATCTCTGATGAATCTGATCCATTTCTTTTTCAGCATCGGCGCCCTGGTATCTCCTCTGATCGCAGGAATCGTACTGAAAGCTACAGGAAGCTGGCGGCCGGTATTTTGGCTCGGATCAGCTTTCACCCTCGCCTTTGTTTTTTTTGTCCTTCGAGTCCGATTCCCGACTTCCGGTGTCCGATCAAGCGGCATTCCCCGCATCAGGTTTAGGGAGATCCTCGACCGCTCTCTGGTTTTTGGGGCGCTGACGATCCTCCTCTATGTGGGAGCAGAGGCAGCGGCTTCGAGCTGGATTGTCTATTACTTAAGGAGAGGGCTCGGATTCTCAACTATTGCGGCAACCTCGGGGCTTTCAGTACTCTGGATCGGTATCATGGCAGGACGAATCCTCTTCAGCGTCCTATCGCGATACCGCTCGAGCCGAGCGTTGGTCATAGGCGCTGCTGTTTTGGGACTGGTCGCAGGACTGATCCTTCTCACGGCCCGGTCTGTTGCATTAGCCTATCTGTGGATCGGCATTTTGGGGCTCGCGATGTCTGGCATCTTTCCCACCGTGATGGCTGAGATCAATTCGCGCAAACCCGAAAAGGCGGGAACCATCACGGGCATTATGACTGTCTCGGCTGCCGCTGGCGCGGTACTTTTTCAGCCCATAGTGGGAATCGTTGCCGAAGCCTATGGCATCTCTACCGCTATTGCGATTCCGGGAATTCTGATGGGATGTGTAGCACTGAGCATTTTGGGAGTTTCGGATCCCGAGCTGGCTGAAGAGGAGGTGAAACCTTGAGCAAATACCACCTTGTTTACGGTAAAGAGGAGCTCTATGCCAAGGGGCTGCAGCGCTCTTTTCCCGGCGATGCGTCCGAAGCGGCGTTTCTCCTGGGGGGCATCGGCACAGGCAACGTTTCCGTAGGTGCAAGAGGGGAGCTTCGGGATTGGGAGATCTTCAATCGACCGGGCAAGGGCAACCGGCTTCCCTACACCTTTTTTGCGATATGGGCCAGGCCTGCGAGCGGAGAACCGATTGCCCGTGTGCTGGAGTCCCGGCTCAACCCGCCCTTTTCGCGGTCTCACGGCTTTCGGTCCAACGAGTTCGCGGGACTGCCTCGCCTCGATTCTTCGACGCTGAAAGGGGAGTACCCCTTTGTCCACGTGGATTTCAACGATCGTCTACTTCCCCTCAAGGTAATTCTTGAAGCCTTTACCCCCTTTGTTCCCCTCGATGCCAATGATTCAGGTATTCCAGGCGCCATACTGCGGTACCAAGTCAGAAACACCAGCGACAGCAAGGTTGAGGTTTCGGTTGTCGGGTCGCTCTGCAATGCCTCCGGCTTCGTCGGATACGACCAATGGCGCAATCTTTGCTTCGAGGGTAGCCAAAAAAACGAATATCGCGATGAGCCCCCAATAAAGGGATTGCATCTCTTCTCCCCCTCCCTCAATCCCGACAATCTCTCCTACGGCAATCTATCCCTGATGACCCGGGACGATCAGACATCGGCTAAACCTCAGTGGCTGGAAGGTCCCTGGTGCGATGGGGTGCACGACTTTTGGGACGATTTCATCGGTGATGGGAAACTCGAAAGGGAGCCTCACTTCGATGCGGTGGGAAGTGAGCTCAAAAAGCGGGAAGTGCGGCTTGCACCCAAGATCGGATCCCTGGCGATCCGCCGCGTCCTCAGACCCGGCGAGGAGCAAACCTTTGAGTTCGTTCTCACCTGGTATTTCCCGAATCGGGTGAGAGACTGGGACGAGAATGCCTGTTGCAGAGATGGGGGAGACTGCCCGAAGATCCTTAACCACTACGCGACGCGCTTTGAAAGCTCCTGGTATGCCGGCTCTTATATACTCGAGAATCTTGAGCGCCTCGAAAAGGCGAGCAGGGATTTCCATCGAGCCCTTTTCGCGAGCCCCTTGCCCAGTTATGTGATCGATGCGTTGGCCAGCAATATCACTGTCATCCGCAGCACGACCTGCTTCAGAATCGAAGGGGGAGTCTTCCTCGCCTATGAGGGATGTCACGACGGCGCAGGGTGTTGCTTCGGCAACTGCACCCATGTGTGGAACTACGCCCAGACCATGGCTTTTCTCTTTCCGGAGCTGGAGCGATCCATGAGGAGGACCGAGTTTCTCCTCGAGACAGACGAAGATGGCAAGATGGATTTCCGGACTATGAGGGTGATGGGGCAGGAGAGGTGGGATTTCCTGCCCGCCGCCGACGGTCAGATGGGAACCGTTGTCAGGCTCTACCGTGAGTGGAAGCTCAGCGGAGACGACACTTTCCTGAAGGAGCTTTGGTCGGGAGCCAGCAGGGCTTTGGATTTTGCCTTCGAGCACTGGGACAGGGACGGCGATTTCGTGCTGGAGAGCCAGCAGCACGTGACCTACGATATCGAGTTTTACGGCCCCAATCCCCTCTGCCAGACTATGTATCTGGCGGCGCTCAAGGCCGGTATCGAGATGGCCGTGCACCTGGAGGATCAGGAGCATGTCGCTAAGTATCGCCAGGCCTTCGAAGAGGGGAGCCGCCGGGCAGATCAGCTGCTCTGGAATGGGGAGTACTACAGGCAAGTACTGGACGATCCCGATCGATACCGCTACCAGCACGGAGAAGGCTGTCTCTCGGATCAGCTCTTCGGCCAGTTTTTGGCCCATGTTACGGGGCTCGGACACATCCTGCCCGAAGATCACGTTCGATCGGCGATCGCATCGGTATACCGTTACAATTTTCGAACGGATTTTTCGACACATCACAATGTGCAGCGGACTTATGTGCTGAACGACGAGAAGGGTTTGCTGCTTGCGACCTGGCCCAAGGGGGCGAGGCCACGTATCCCCTTCGTCTATTCTGACGAGGTGTGGACCGGGATCGAATACTTTGTCGCCGCCCATCTGATCTTTGAAGGCCTCGTAGACGAAGGGCTAACTCTGGTCAAAGCTGTGAGGGATCGACACGACGGCTTCAGGCGCAATCCCTGGAACGAGGTGGAATGCGGCCATCACTATGCAAGATCTCTGGCCAGTTGGGCTGTTTTGATCGCTTTGAGCGGTTTTGGTTATGACATGGGAAAGGGTACTGTCACCTTCGCTCCTGTCATCAATACGGAAGATTTTTCCACATTCTGGAGCACCGGCAAGGCTTGGGGCATCTACAGGCAGGAGAAGGATCCGGCAACAGGTCGAATCGAAAAGAAGCTTGAGGTGCTGGGTGGCGACGCCGAGGCGGTGAGATTGGAGATGTGAGACAATGAAAACAATAGAGTTCGGCAACGATCCCAAAAAGCTCGAAGGCTACAGGGCTTTCTGGGATAGAAAAGACACGGGACGCCCTCTTATCGGTTTTTCCATCAAGAGCTGGTTTCCGCTCGAGGAGTATGCGGCCAGTGCGGCGTGGAGCGCCCATGATTACCTCAACCCGGATATGGTAGACCCAGCGGCGTTCATGGAGGACGAGGTGCGCCTTTTAAGGCAGGGAGAGCAAATTGACGATGATATCTTTCGCGGAGCCTCGCCGTCTCAGGCCGTGCCCTGGCTTATGGCGATGCTCGGCAGCCGAGTGAGAATCCTTCCCGGTAGCACATTGGCTGAGGAGCGCATACTGCCCTGGAGCGATCTGGAGAACCTGCGGCTGGATCCCGAAAATCCCTGGTACCAAAAGTACATGGAGTTTGCCGATACTCTGGTCAGGACTTCTGATGGCCGCTTTCCTGTCAGCCACGGGACCCTAATCGGTCCCACGGACCTCGCCGCTGGATTGCGCGGCCACTCCCAGAGCATCATCGACCTGACGGAGGAACCCGAGAGGTCCGAGGAGCTGCTCGAAAAACTCTCCCAGATATTCGTCGAAATCACAGAGGCGCTATGGGAGCGACTTCCTCGCTTTTTGGACGGCTACTACGATGCCCAGTACCAGCTCTGGTCTCCCGGTCCGATCATTCGAATGCAGGAGGATGCCACGGCGCTCTACTCCCCGGAGCTCTATAGACGATTTGTGCAATCTTTGGACCAAAAAATCGCGTCTCTATTCCCCAACTCCTTTATTCACCTGCACTCCACCTCGATGTTTCTCCTGGATGAATTCCTCGAAATCGAAGAGATCGGCTGCTTCGAAGTCAACAACGATGTGAGTGGACCTCCTCTCGAGGAGATGCTTCCGTACTTCAAGAGAATTCAGCAGGCGGACCGGTCTCTCCTCATTCGCGGAGCGTTTTCCTCTTCTGAGGTCGGCATGCTAATGAACGCGCTTGTTTCGAAGGGGCTTTATCTCTACATCATGATAGAGAAAGCGGAGGAGATTCCGCCCCTCCGAGCGGTGCTGGGAATCTAGCCTCAGGCAGGATTAATCGGAGACGGGAAAGAGCCAATCTTTGAAGCGGTCGTCGCGGCCTGCCAGGATTTGCTCTATCCATGAGGCAAGCTTTTCTTCCACAGGACCGGGAACGTGCTCGATGACACTCTCTTCGACTCTTTTCACGGGCAGCACGCGCTTACCGGTTCCGGCTAGGAAAACCTCCTCGGCATCATGAAGGTGCTGCGGAAGCAAGCGGCACTCCAGCGTATCGATACCGATGACCTCTGCTATTCGCAAAATAGACTTCCGCGTGATGCTCTGCAGTATTGTGCCCGTAATCGGTGTCACGAGCTTGTTGTCCTGAACGACGAAGATCGATTCGGTGCCCCCTTCGGCCACGTATCCTTGAGTATCCAACAAGACCGCATAGTCGAATCCCCGCTTAGCGGCTTCCTGGCGAGCCACCATGCCGTTGAGGTAATTGGCCGAAGCCTTCGCCTCGACTGGCACTGTCTGAGGATCCAGCTTACGCCACTTCGAGATACAGAGGGATACGGCGTCGTCGGAGGCGAGGCTCTTATCGCCGAAATCCTGGGCAGGATCGACAACCATAACTGAAGCGGTGAGCATCTTCTGAGGTGGAAGGATCGTCAGGGCAGGTTCGGGATAGAAGCAGACGATTTTGATGAATCCGCTGGTGAGGTCGTTGCGCCTTACCGTTTCCTTGACCGCTTCAATCATATGGCTTTGGGAGAGGGGTAGCTGCATATCGAGAAACTCGGCGCTCTTTTCCAAGCGCCCCACGTGCTCATCGAGACGAAAGATAGAGGCCTTGCCGCTCTTGTCGTGAAAGCTGAGCACCTCGAATATAGCCGAGCCCCGCGCAAAGCTCTGGCTCATGATGTGCACTTTCGCCTCGTCCCAGGGCACAAATTCTCCACCAACGTATACGACGCGATTTTCCAGCATGCCTATTGGCCTCCAGATTTCGAATGGTTCCCTACAGTACATTATATTTCCGCCTTCGCCAACAGCCGTGTGCAATTCCGGCTCAGATCGGTTTCGGAAAATCTTGCTAGAATAACAAGAAATTGAGCCGGAATTGCTACAAGCTTGCTCTGCAAGCAGCTTGCTCTGCAAGCAGCTTGCTCCGCAAGCAGCTTGCGGAGCAAGTAGTTGGCATGCATGCCCGCTTCCAGTATCGCTGGTTTGATCTATAATGTTGGGGAACCTAGGCAAAAAGGAGAGGATATGAAGACATCGGCCTATTCTTTCGTAGTCATTGTCTTGCTGGTTTTAGGAGCATCGGTATTTTCAGAAGAAGCCAAACTGCCGGTATTCTATCTCAAGTATGACGGATCGCAAGGAAGCGAAGAGAGCGAAGACGAGCTCGAACAGACGAGCTTCCGGCATACCGCAAGTCTGAGAATAAAAGAGCAGTTCAGCGAGGATTTAACGGCCAACGTTCTAACCACCTACTCGCGGAAGAAGTATGAGGATCAGGCCGGCAGCTACCACTACGTCGCGGTCAATCCCTATACGACTCTCGATATTAGCGACAAGCTACGGTGGTACCAGGGAGCCAGGAGCAAATGGGTGATCTATGACGAAAAAGACGAAGACGGAGAATCAAAGGATTTTACCAGCCTCTTCTTCAACACCAGGCTCATCTTCAAACCCATCGATGCGATCAAGCTGACTCCCTCTGTCAAAGGGGTTTACGATCATTTCGAGAACGAGGACAAGACCCGGCAGACCTACACTTTCGGATTCGCCGTGGACACGAAGATCGAGAATGTGCGCTTGGGAGGCAAATACAGGGCTATCACGCGTTTGCCCCTCGGCGAGGAGAGCAGCGTTTCCATGAAATTGACGAATGAGTTCGGAGCAAGCCTGAGCTGGGACCCGAATAAATAGCCCGATCAGCGCGCTCCTGAGCGGCGTTCTTAAATCAGCCCGATAGCGCAACCGTCTCCGCGGGGATCGCTTCCGCCCCAGAGCACTCCCTCCTCTGTGTGATGGATGATCTGGCCGAGTCCCAAGTGGCGTTTCCCGAGACCTGAGAGAATCTGCACCTTATGCCCCTTTTGACGTAGTCCGTCGATGACCGTTTGCCCGACGCCGTCGCCAACAAGAACCGGATCGGTAGTACGTCCCTCGTTAAGCCGAAATCTCGGGCGATCCAAAGCTGCCTGAGGATCCGCATCATCATCGATAAGCGCCGATGCCACTTGAAGATGACCTTGGGGCTGCATCATGCCTCCCATAACACCGAACACGGCGAAGAGGTCCTCTGTCTGAGCGTGTGTGATGAGGCCGGGAATGATGGTATGGTAGGGACGTTTCCCGGGCTCGAGGCAGTTGGGGTGATTCGGATCGAGCTTAAAGCCGCAGCCTCGATTCTGCAGGGCGTAGCCGCATCCTTCTGGAATGATGCCGGATCCGAAATCCGCGGAGGTGCTGTTTATGAACGAGCAGCCATTGCCTTCGACATCTGCTACAGCGAAATAGACGGTGTCTCCCGCTGCTTCTGAGCCGGATGCTGCCAGCTTGCCCCGCCTCGGACTCCTATTGGCACGGTTGAGTTCAATCAGTTGTGATCGTTCTCTGGCATAGTCGTCTGAAAGAAGCTGGTCCAGAGGCACCTCGAAGAATCGGGGATCTGCCACATACCAGCCCGAATCTGCAAAGGCCAATCGCATACTTTCGATCAGAAGGTGGTATCGGTCGGTATCGACTGGCGGATAGCTTTTGAGCTGAAAGCATTTGGCTATATTCAAAGCCAGCAAAGCGGCCAGTCCATGACCGTTAGGGGGGCACTCCCAAACTCTGAAACCCCGATAATCGATGCTGATGGGCTCGACCCAGTCCGAGGAGTGAGCGGCTAGATCCTCCGGCGACATCACCCCTCCGGCTTCCCTGATCCCCTTTACGATCTTCTCGGCAATCTCTCCCTCGTAGAAGGGTTCCTTCCCACGGTCGGCAAGGATTCGCAGCGAGCGCGCCAGGTTGGGCAGCTTTACGAGCTCTCCTGGAAAGGGAGTGCGGCCATCTACTAAAAGCTCATCACCGAAGGGATGTTTTCCGAGTGCTCTCATGGCCCCCGTGTGCCACCAGTGACTCGTTAGTGGAGCAACGGGGTAGCCTTCCTCTGCAAGCTTGATAGCCGGGGCCAAAACCTTTGCCAGGCTAAGATTGCCGAGCGTGTCTTGAACGTCAAACCATGCTGCCGGTGCCCCGGGAACGGTTACACTATGAGCATGGGTATCCGGAATTCCCCCTGAATATCCTTCCTTAGCGATAAGCTGCAAGTTAAGAGCTGAAGGCGCTTTCCCGGAGCCGTTGAGGGCTAAAATTTTCTTTTCGGAGGCGCAGTAGTAGAGCATAAAGCAGTCGCCTCCCAATCCTGTCGAGCAGGGCTGAGTCACGTTTAGCGCCGCCGCTACGGCGACGGCTGCGTCGGCGGCGTTGCCGCCCTGGATCTGCCCCTCGAGGGCGGCCGGAATGAGAA